>JAQUQE010000015.1 GCA_028716225.1 Dehalococcoidales bacterium
GCTTCCAGAGCTTTAGAATAAAACCGGATGTAACTCGGCCGATAGTCACTGTCCTCATTGAATCCGATCCTTATGTATCCACCGGTATAATCGGTATTCGTCCGTCCGGTAGCGCACAAATCCAGATAGGCATCAGCAGTAAACACTCTAGAATTAATACGCAATGCCGATTGGTCACGCCCGTACATGTCCACGTACAGAGCGCCAATGCCGTGGTACGCAGAAGACGACAGGTATACAGTAGCGTTCCTGTCAACTCCAATGTCGTCCCCACCACCAATAGCCCCAAAAGTACTCTGGGCATGCCCACCGCTACTTGTCGCATTGAGTATAGCTGTCCCAGAACTCAACGAGTCGGTAAAAGTCGGAGATATCTGGATTTGAGACCCGTTTGTACCCGCAATCGTCTTGATCTGGATTTGAGCGGGCGACCCTGAATGTGTTCTCTCATGAATTATCTTGAAGTCCCACTGATCAAACTCTGTAGAACCTCCCCCGGCCACCGCCATAACCATTCCACTGCCATCGTTGTAGAACCTAACGTGCTCCCTGCCACCGAGAGAAGCACCCAAGACATTCGATCCGGGCCAGAAAAAGCCTGTATCAGGATCGCTGTGCCCTGAGAGCCCCGGTTCAGCAGCCGTTCCGGCCCCTACATGAACGAGATCGGCAGACGCAACAGGAACCAAATACGGAGTACCAACCTCATTTCGCGCCCAATATGTATCGCCACCCCCGCCATCGCCGAACGAAAACATCGCCCTGGCGTCTTCGCCCTGCATCAACGTTGCCCCGTTAAACCAACGTATCGTCAGATCGTTGCCGAAATACCCCAGGATCGTTATCGACGGATCAATCGGAGTCGAAGCAAACAGCTCCAAGACCGTCGATTGTGCCCCTACCGCACCCGGCGTCATCACCACACCGATCATGTAGTTGGGCAAAAGCGTAAGCGGCGTTGTGCTATCTATAGTTATCTCCGTGTTCAGCGTCCTTGAAATCAGAACAAGATCGTCGTCCATCTCCAGCTTCAATACGCCAGCATCATCATAAACACGCGCATTCGGAATCGACTTAAAAATAGTCCTAAGCGCCTCCAGCAAACCAAAGCTCGTCGCATCCACGCCGCTCATTAAGTCTTCAAACTTCTGCTGCCACAGTTGCCAATCGGCATTCCAGGCCGGAACCGGCCACTGATTTCTCGGTGTTTCAGTAATCATATGTCACCACCATCCTCGCTGGTAAGGTTGATAGTCAATGCACCCAAGACAGCAACCTGATTCTCTCCCGTCATGAAGTTACCCCCAATAACTACACCTACAGGTCCAGTCATTGAAATATTGACATGGTGCAACCCCACAAGTGGTTCAATGGCCTTATACAGATCCGAGAGATACAAAGGCTGATTGAAGTCCCGCCCCTTCATCAACCGCTTGACCGTGGCCGCAATCTGCGATCTCAACTCGTCCGGCACATAACCAGACCGAACCATCGCGCTGATCGTGATGCTTGCCGGAACGAGATTCAGAGAACCATCCACAACCTCTACAACCTGCGTCACCTCTTTGCGAGCATTCAAAAATGTCTGCAAAGCATCCATCAATCCAATAGAAGGAGCCACGTAGTTCCCATCCAAATCCAACGCCAAAATCGGAACTTGAACGTAATTCGATAGACAGTCGTCCGAAAACAATTCAGAAATCCTGAGTCTTATATCAGCTATAAGGCCCTCAACGCCCAACAACAAAGCCGCACTATCTCCGGTAAGCTGTGCAAGGTCAGCAGCTATCTGGTCAAGCAACGCCGATATGGATTCGGCATCTGAAGACATAGACTGAATCGAGGTATCCATCGTACCCCCGGAATCCAGTGCTTCTACCAAGTCGTCAAGCGGAGCCGCCGCGCTATCAAGCGCCCCCTGGATAGTCAATACCCCCGTCTGTGCCTGTTGCGCCTCCGACAACGTAGAATTTGCCGCGACAAGAAGCGAATTCAAACGCCCAACTATCTCGCTTGGAGACAATCCTCCGTTCACGTCGTTTATCAACGTCTGAATCCCGTTCGTAACCACGGCTCCATTATTTGTAACCACTGACAATCTAGCATTTGCATCCACACTATAAGCGCGTGCAGATGCCACATGGTTTTGAGCCGCCGCCGCCCATCCATACATCTCCCCCCGCAACGTCTCGAGCCCGGTAAGCACCGACTGGATATTCACCAAGAACGCCTTCGCCGACGCCGCATCCGCATTCGTACTCGTTTCAATTGCCGCCGCGTCCGCCGCAAACACCGTAACAAGCGAATCGATCTGAGTCAGCAAGTCAGTGGTAACAATATCGTCATACGACGATTTGGGATTAATTGCATAGGCTTTGGCAACCGCACCGAAAGTAGGGTCCGAAAACGTATTCGACAGCGCCTCATAATCCGGTTGCGTAATCGCCGAATCCCTGGCCGCAAATACTTGCGGTGCCCACCTACGAGCCGAATCTGGGTCTTCCGGATTCGTTCCCCCGGATATGCGATCAGGGTTCGTAACAGTAAACGTCACCGGCTGCCCCGCGATAATCAGCTTGTCCACCGATGTCTTGATCGTGTCAGCAATCACGTTGCCCTTGTCGCCATCGATAATCAGATACCGAATCTTGATCTCGGCACCCACTGGAGGAAGAGCACCAGCAATGCCATCCCCGAACCGCACAATAGGCGGATTCTGCATATAGCTGATTTCGTATTGCGGAATCGCCTCGAACGTCAAAAAATCGACCTCCGGCCACAGCGAACCGTCTACCCAAACTTCAACTTTCTGGTACGCCAAGTACCGTCCGGGGTCCACGCTCGCCAGCCTATACGTCTGGTTCTTCTCCCCGTTCGACGTGTAAGTGAGTATCCGAGACTCACCCTGTCGCACCTCCACGTTCAGTATCCCGCCCGGAGCAATAGGCAGAGGCTGCGTAACTTTTGCATACGATTCGTAGAAGAGCCCATTCGGCCCCGAATACTTCCAGCGATCCTTCATCTCGAAACCGGTAGAAGTCCCCGTCGGGAAGGTCAGCGCAACCGGACCACTAGCGGGAGCGGCCGGTCGCATCTTATACGTCAACTGCTCGACAAGCCGTTCTATCGCCGCGCTTGTCCGCGCCGTCGCCAGGAAACAATCACTCGCTGCCCTATCGAGATACCAGATCAGCGCCGCATACGCCCATGCAACAAGATCCCGCAGCATGATGCCCTGCTGAACCGTCGCATAGTCGTTGTAGACAGTCCCGTATTCTACTTTCAAGCGACGCAGCAATTCGTCTGCCATGGACGTGAAGTCGCGAGCCGCAAACTTCACCTCATTCAACATCCGCCTATCTGGGACCAGCGGGGCATATGCGTCATCAACCATTCTCAGACTCCCTGCGTCGTCGGTGTAAGAATCACTTGCTGCTCCCGTGATTCACCACCAACGGTATACACGATGTCAAAAATGATTGACACCCCAATGCCATTTTCCAGTTTTTGAGACGATGGAGTAACGCTATTCACCCGCGTCCCTGGGATATATGTCTCTATTGCGTTCGCCACCAAATTAGCCAATCTCGCCTGCTGAATCGGCGTCATGTTCTCGAACACAAACGAATAGATCGGCACGCCCAACGACGGCCTCATCACCCGCTCGCCCGGAGCCGTCATCAGCAACGCCACGATATTTACATAGGTTTTATTCTGCGGCGACACCATCGCTGGCATACCCGTCGGTCCAAGCTGATACGGAAAAGCAAACGACTTTACAATCTGTTCATCTTCCGTCGATGGCACCTTATTCAAAAACATGATCTTAACCTATCATACACAAGCACTGACTCGCAATTTCAGTCCAATGGACATCGCGGTTTTACCCCAATACTCGGCACACTCGGAAGTGCCGGAATCGAAAACGGCGCTGCAGGCACCGGTATCGCCAAGGAAACTTTCGGCTGCGTATACGTCACCCCCGGTATCTTACGGGGAAGTGTAGGAAGCCTTGGAATTGCCGGGAGTGAAAACGGTGGCTGCGGCACCGGTATCGCCAGCTTCGGCGAAGGAATGGACGGTCCTGGCACGCTAGGAACGTCTGGTGCGTCTGGCAACGACGGAACACTGAACGGTGGCTGCGGCACCGGTATCGCCAATCCCGGAACCAACGGAGTAGGTATGTGACAGCGGCTCATCTTATCTTTCCATATACAGCATCTTTATGTGTCCACCCATATTTGATCCTAGATCTTATTTTCCAATAATTTTCACCCGTATATTCTACCCACTCTGAAAGAGTTTTACCAACGCCATCAATACAGAGGACAACATTGTTGCCTTTGTTTCTACCTTGTTGTTTTCGCGTAGCCCATCGGCAATTACACGGATCATAGTTTCCATTATTATCAATTCGATCTACTGAATAATGCAAACCAGGAGAAGGCCCCATGTCATTGTAAAAATTATCAAAACTATTCCAACGCTCACAAACCCTTATGCCTCTACCGCCATACCTGTAAATAGTAAGCCTTCCGTATTTGTCTCCAGGTTTGATATCTATCCTACGCATTGCATTAACACCTTTATGATATAAACACCTTACTAGATAATTCCTTATACATCATTACCGGAGGAGTAGTGCCTGGAGTAGTTGGTGCACCAGGCGCTGATGTTGTATGTTGATGAGTCAGCCCCCACCCAAGAGCAAAAGCATTTCCTTTTATGGCAGGTTCAGAAGCACCTTTACCTAAAAAAACTACTCCTGCACTGGCCGAGAATTGCTTGTTACAATCTGTCACAACATTGTCCCCGGTCAGCACAATATCCTTGCCGTTGATCGCAATCGCACCCCCCGATTTGGTCATCAACGTCACCTTGTCCACACCCAAGAACAACATCGACCCCACCTTTCCGTCCTTGTCTACCGTTTGCAAAGTCGTCTCGTCGTCCTCTGCATTCATGTACAAGGTCGATCCGTTCTTGTTCGTAATTTGCGTATGCCCCTCTTTCGTAAATGAAATGAATTGCGGAGTCGGCTCGCCTTCACCGTCCCCGCGCACGATTGCGACCTCGAGCTTGTCCGGGTCATCGTTGAAAACCAGATAATGCCCTGCCCTTGTGCGTATCCCGCGCTTCGTCGGACCCTTGTTCTCCATATCGTCCGACTGGAAAGTCTCACTCTTCTGTCGAGTCGTGATCGTTCCCCCAATGTAGATAGGAAGTTGTGGATCGCCCCACTCAAACACGACCCATATAATCGATCCCTCTTCCGGCGGATGAAAAACTCCCGTTATCTGCCCGTCCGGAGTATCGCCCATGCCGTTCATCGAAGGTCTCATCCAAAAACCACCCGGAACATCCTCGGGATTTGGCATGTTGATCGCCGGACACGTCGCTCGAATCCTGTACCGCCCCTCCGGGTCTTTATTGTCAATCACCCGCGCTGGATAGGTTCCGTAAAAACGATTACAGAAACGCTCCAGCCCCCGCGTCACATCGCCAAGGTAGTTCTTCAGCCATTCAAGCGGGGAAATCATTTCTGCAACTGCCCCCCTGCCGTCTCCTGCTTCTCACCCGTAACCGCCTTCCATCCACGCCGGTGACAATTAAGCGTCATATTCCACGCCCCGCCCTCATACGAGTGTGTTATCCCCTGGATGAAATAGCGGTCGTTGAATAGCGCACCACACCCCCATAGCTCGCACAAGCGCCCAACATATTCGTCCGCATGGCCGATGGTCTGAATTTCCAAATCCAACCCCGGATTTCCCTGAGTCTGGAATCTCCGCGCCTGACTGTAAAATATATCGGACCCGCCCGGCATCACCGGACCTGACATGTACGTTCCTTTCTTACCGTCCGTCTTAGCTATGTCCGCCACCTTCTCCCCGACCGTCTTATCCGAGTACCGGATGTCTTGCGGTGCTGTAGCGTTCAGCCTCCCATCAATAGGCTCTTCTTGCTCTTTGGGGTCCAGCGTCTTCGATACGTCCTCACCCGTCTCTGTATCGATCCCCGACGCATCAACACCACTCGCCGATGCCGTTGGCCCCTTGGATACCCAGTTCGTAGCATCTTCCGCCGGTGTAAATCCGTAGCAAGGATACTGTCTGTTTTCTGGATTCAGTATACCGCGCAACACGTATTTGTTCACAACCGAATCTTCGAGCTTTTGTTGAAACTTGTCGTTCTCCGTGAAAATCTGCAACGTCCCCCGGTCCCCCTGGATATAGAACTTGACGTTGTTCTTTAGGCAAACTTCCTTGATCGCATCCCAAATCCCCTTGTTCGCCAACCCCCCGTAAAAATCCACGGCATTCTGATATGACACCTTGTTGGGCTTCAAGAGCTTCCAGGCGTTCAGGTTTGCCGACGCCGCATCCGTCACGGAAATCTCGTTGCCAAGCAATCTTGCCAAGCCCGTGAGCAACTTGACCGCATCGTATCCGGACTCCGCAAGCACATCCTTGGTCACGGTGTATCCGATGGTCTTCGTAGAGTCGATGCCTATCTCGAGCGTGCCCGTAAGGCCGTTGGCATCCAGCGACAAGCCCTTGCCGCCGTTTGGCAAATACCCAGCAACCCACGGCAGGAATTTCCCCGACGCATATCCTATCCGAGCCTTTACCAAGTTGTGCTGCTTGAACGGAGTGCTCTCGATAATGTCCAGCATAGGTATAGCAAATTCATAGGGAACATCGATACCCACCGACAGCTTTGGATTCGTATCAGTCATGACATACACAATCTGAACCGAAGTCAAAAACGGTCTGTCCGGCGATCCCCAATGCCACTCTTCACCGCTCTCGATGTCGGTAATGATCACTTGCGCGATGGGGTCTGTAAACGCCGATGTCATCGTTCGATATACCTATTCCCTTGTGGCAAAAACTTCGTATCGATCCAGTTCCTAGAAGGGATTTTCAGCTTTCGTCCCTTGTATAACTGAACGTCCGGCAGATCCAGATTGTTACGCGCAGCAATGATCCAGTACATTTCACTACGTTCTTCTCCCCACGCCGCCGCCGCAATCTTGTCCAGCCGCTCGTCCGGCCCCTCTACCAGATAGGTTCGCTCCGATTCTTCAACACCATCCCAGCTCGGCATCTCGAACATTGCCCTAAATCGAATCGTACTGTCCGTCTCCTCATCATACACCACCTGCTCGGGCATGAAGTTCATGAACGACAACGGACTGGCCTTCAATATGTTCTTTCTTGGATTCGGATCACTCGCCATCGTCTATTCCTATCCGGCCACCGGGGCTGGCCCCGATGTCGTAGCCCCCTTCGGAGTCGGCTTCGTACCGCTCATGATGCCCGTCTGGGTAACCAGCTCGTTGTGTATGGCCTTGAGCATCTTTCTTGTGGCCGCCGCTTCGTTCACAACCGCCATTGTAACACCCGAAAGTCCCGGCAAGCTCATCGCCAGCGCAAAGCTCTTCTTGACATCGACGTTCGCATCCGGATCTGCGGTCTCTATCTTCATCCCCATGTCGGCGACAATCCCCTCCGCAATCGACGCCAACAAGCCTTTCTTTGCCGACAACTCACGCATTTTCACAGCATAAGTGTCCAAGGCAGAAATAACAGATTCGTCCATCGCCATTTCTACCGTTTGCCGCACCATATCCATGCTGTCCGCAATCCCAAACGAGAACTGCTCCATGATTGCCTGGCCAGCCATGTACACATCACTGCTTGGCCCTTCACCGGAAAGCGGCCCCGTAATGGGTGGAGATTGCCCAATAATACTAGATGTCGCATCAGACACGGCATTATCTATCTGTGTTGTAGTGTCTTCGCTTTTGAGCTGATCCGTTATCCCTGTCACAAGCTGTGTAGCAACAGATTGCCCACCAAGTAATGCACCCTCTTGATTTGCCGCAATCAGCTCTCCTTCCCATTCCTCCATGGGCATTATAGATTGGTCGTACAGATCCTTTTCTGTAAAACCACTACCTGAAAACTGAACATTCAGAGCCTGTTCACGAGCAAATACGTCAGACTTTATTGTTTCGATATATTTTATAGTGTCTTCGAGCCGTTTTATCGTTTCGTCACTCTGTAGAACTCCGGCCTTTTTCTCTTCCGCAATTGCATCCTGCATCAACTTGGCATAATCGTCTAAATAAGACGGCATATTCATGACAGTAAGCTCCAACGACTTTCTGTCATCACTCATTATTTTCTTGGACCCTTCAAGCCCCCGTGATACCAGATCCTGTCCGGTCAGCTTGTCTTCTATGTCCGTAACAAATTTTCCAATCTTTTCCCCTAAACTAAGCCCAGCCATTCCCGCCAACGCCACAATACCAGACACAGGATTAGAAAGAGCAAGCATGAACGCCGCGCCACCCATCGTGGCCATCGTGGAAATCTCACCACCGCCCATGCCCGAAAACAAACCGCTCACCATGGACTTCACCATCCCGATCAGGCTCGGAAGTATCGTTTTGAAAACGCCCACCAACGTCGTTCCCAACGCAGCCCAGTCCACATCCTTTGCAAGTATGTCCGCCAGTTTTTGCAAAACTCTTGCAGCCCCGTTCAAGATAGCTTCCCAAGGAAATAGCGACACGACAAATTCAAAAGCCTTGGTCAAACCGTCGGCAATGTCCTTGAATATCCCACTCTCTTTGATCCCCGTGAATGCCTTCTTAAACCAGTTGAAAACGCTTTCCACTCCCGTTTTGAACTTCGTCCACAGTTCGCCCCAGTTGATTCCCTTGAGCATTCCGCTGATTTTTTCCTTCATCCCGCCAATAATGGAATCGAACGGGCCAAGAATCGATTTCCTCGCCTTGTCATCCATCACGAACAGTCCGGCGATCCCGGCACCCGCCGCAATGCCCCCGAGCGGTCCGAACATCCCGAGCATCTGCATAATCGGTGACAGCTCATCCCCGAACTTACCGAGCGTCTTGAATACGAGTCCGGCTTTGGCCCCGAACGCTGCCGCATTCTTTACGCCGTCCTTCGTATTCGATGCGAACGACGCAAAAAGTCCGCTTATCCCCATTTGCTCGTAGTTCGATACCGCTTTCACAAAAGGCCCCCACGTCTCGTCAGAGCCCAATCGCTGAATCTCCTTGCCAGCCTCCCGCATACCCGCGATCTGGTCCTTCACGTACCCGCGCACGTCCTTACGCGCTACACTACGGACCATCATGTCGAACTGCTCTTGTGCTCGATTGTACGTATCCTGCAGCGTCAATCCAGAGCTGTATGCGTCCTTCCCAAACTGGTTCAATGCGCCGGACCCCTTGACAGTCAGCTTGTCCATCGCAGCCAACGCAGTCGTACTCTCGTTTGTCCCAGCCGCAAGGAACGCCAAGCCCTTCGCCCCCTCGCCCAGGGACGCACTGAAATCCGCGAGCGACCGCTGTACCCCGGTCCTCTCGTCCGCACTCATCTTGGAGAACAACTCATTGATCTTTTGTACCCCAGCCACGGAATCCCGGCTGCCTGTCGCGATGATCTCCCGCGCCTCGTCAAACCCGACTCCGAGCTGCATCATGTACTTCAACAACGGGTTCTCACTCAAAGCCCGGTCATCGCCAATACTCAGTGCCCGCGTGATCGCGACATCCTGCTCCGCGAACATCTTGGCCACGGCATTCCCGCTGGTCACCGCGTCCTCTTGGTTCACGCCCATCTTTAAGAACGCACCGGACAACCGAGCCGACGACTCCATGAGGCCCTGTATTTCTTTCGACGACCGCTGCATTGTTGGAGGAAGTGACTTGAATATTCCTCCAATCTCGTCCAACGCACCTTTCGCACCCTTTAGCGGCCCCAGCCCTGTACCTGTCGCCTTCCCAATTGCCGTCATGTTGTCCAGGAACTTGGCAGCGTCCTTCGGTGCCGCCCCCCACGACGCTGTAAGGTCACCAAGAATCTCAGTATAATCCTGCATCGGAACGCCGGTCGTAGATACGACCTTGACCCAATCCTGGGTTGACATTCCAAGCGAGTCCATAGCCTCTTTGGCCCCCTTGTTGGCAACGTGCATCGTCTTCATCACGTCCGCAACAGTATCCGCGCTCGTGTTCATTCCGTAGGCAATACCTGCCGCCCGCGACGCAAATGCCTTCATTTCCTTACCGGTCAGATTCAACGTCGCAGCCACTGGCTTTGTCGTCTGCAACAGCCCCGTCATCGTGGCTTCTAAGCTGGAAGTAAGGTTTCCCGTCTCTCCAGTCAACGTCTTCATGTTCGCCGCGATATTCGCTACGTTGAACTGAGTTACCCGCTTCATTAACCCTTCCATTGCCCCAGATGTTTTCTTCCTAAAACCTCCCGCTTCTTTGCCCGTATCGTCTAGCTCGTCACCCAGTTTTTTAACTGACTTTGTTGCATCATCTGTATTTTCTATAAATTGACCAAGTTCATCGCGTTTTTTGCCAAACGTTTTTTTGAAAATCACACTAAATTTCTGAATACCTCGGCTGGCCAAGGACATCCCTGCATCAACACCCTTGCCAAATATATCCTTGGTTACAGAAGCAACATGCTCAAGCTCGTTACCAACCAATTTCATAACCTGTTGTGATTTCTCGCCAAGTTTGCCGAGGCCATTTCCTATCACCTCAATATGCGGCATTGCCGTATTACGAAGAACCGCATATGCCTGTCCCATTTTGAACAACGGTTTATATGTAACTTCACCAGCCTTAACCATTGCCTTCCCAATGGACTGACCAACACTATAGGCCATATCCTCGGCCTGGCCGACCACCGTATTCCGAGCCGCCCCGAGTGACCGCCCGAACTCAACCACTGAATTTTCCATTTCCATGGTCGCTCTACCAAAAAAATGGCCTAACCCTACCGTCACATCCTCGATTCGCTTATTTATTTTATCCACCTCGCCAACCACAGCGTTTCGGGCCGCTCCAATCGATCTCCCAAGTATAACCGTCTGCCCTTCAAGTTCAGCGTTCAGCTTGTCGACAACCTTTGCGGCCCCTCCCGCAATCTTGTTCTGCTTCTCCAAGAGCCAGTTGACGGAATCGAGTCCCTTGATCGTATCCCCAAGGGTCTGCTCGAACCCTACGTCCCGCGCCCCCATCTCAAATGCAAACCCGAGGAAACTCATTTTACTGCAAAGGTAGCGCACTCAAGTGCGCGTGCTACCGTCTCCGTCTTGGTCGAAGTTTTGGCTGTGAAGCCCGTGCGTTCGCGTGCGCCTTTTCCATCGTGACTTTCCGGTCTATGAACCGCTTGCGCCGCGAATACGGGATTGCCATCGAAGCCTCGTAGGACTGACCCTGCTTCTCCATCAAGAAGAAGATTTCGTCTTCCAAGGCTTCTACTTGGCCGAGGGGAAGAAAAAACTTGATTGCCCCACGTCCATGTGGCCTTGCCACGTATGGTTGCACTCGTCACAGTCAAACTCCACCTTCGTGTCGATGGAACCTTCTTCCCGCTCGAACAACTCCCGCAGGAATGTCCGATCCTTGGTCGACAAGGATTTCAAGGCAGTGGATGCCTTGCGGTAGTCCCGGTTCCGGTCAATTTCAACATCCCCAACGGAGTCAACCCGAGCCAATAATCCCAACGTAAGACGATCATTCTTCTTCGACTTTTGAGCAGTCAGCCATTCTTCATCCGTGGCCCTGATTACATGCCACTTTACTTCCTTCCCGCTTGGAAGGGTATCCGTCCGGTCGCGCAGCATCCGATTCGGCATCGGCACCACATCGATCTGCTTGAGGTCCAGTGTCACATGCTGCTCGACCCTGCAATTCGGACACGTCACGTTGCAGTCGTAGAAATCACCGAGAGACACCCTGCGAATTGCCAGGAGCACGACCATCCTGTCATGCCCGGTCAAGTCCGCCGCCGCCTTTTGGAGTGTAGCCCGGTCGCCGATACCCCCGAGCTGCACCAAGCAATTCCCGACGACCGCATTCAGCCGTGCGATGATCGATCCCGACGATGCCAAGATGTCTTCCTCGTATCCCCGCATTTCCCGGACGACCGCCGTCGTATGGATCTCTTCGCCCTGAATATATCCACACGGCAACTCCACTGCCAGACAGCCGGGAGCTGGATCTAGAACGTGTCCCTTCGTGCGGTCTTGAACCAACGCCACCGTTTCAGCCCCCTCTTCCCCTTGGGGCTCTTCAGCCGTTTTCAGCTCTTCTTTCGACATCCTCTTCCTCTTTCTCATAGCCTTCAACAAGTCGCTTCGTTTCACGGACACGCCTCTCTACGAAATCCAAAATCAAGGATCGAATAACATCACTTACATTTCTACCGTCAGCCTTGCATTGCCGCAAGAACCGCTGATACACCCCGTCATGGATTTCGACATTCAGTCGAGGCATGTGTCAATTATGAGTAAATCCGACGCATATCGCAACTTGTTTCACTCAAACATCACAAATAAATGTTGACAAATCCATATCGGTTATTATGATTCAAAAAGGAGGTGCCATATGTCCGTAGAAAAAAAGATCATTCTGTCTCAATTCGGAATCGGCGGTCCAAGCTGTCCGTGTTGCTCAGACAGACCCGGATCGTATGCACGCCGCAAATCTTTTCGCAACGGTCGCCGCCTCGCGAAGAAAGCAGCAATCAAAGAAGGTATGGAGGGATAATGAGCCACATAAGCTCCGAAGCAAAACTACTGTATGGCTTCCGCGTCAAGCGGGGAGAATTCGCAAATATCATCCAAGGCAGACTCCAAGAGCTTAAAATGTGTCCCGACGAATGGGAGATAGACTTCGACTGGACAACCGTATATGCAAAGGTCGTCCACGACACCGACAGCATGTCGACTACCAAAATAGTCGAGGAATCCGGCTGTGATATTTCATTCCTCGGACAGCCAGACGAACCTGACTGCTTCATCCACATGACAACAATCCATTCGGCAAAGCCAAATCAACCGTTTTTCCTGGAAGAAAAGCATTTGAACGCAGCCATCAATGCAGACGGCATGATAGCAAATTTCTGTCAAATATTCAGAATCATTCCTGAAAAATTCCAATGGATTCTCGTCGCCAGCTACGGCTAAAAAAATAAAAAAATAGTCCTTTTATCCGTTGACAAACTCATTCTAGGTTGTATACTATATTTAGGTAACGAGATGCCCCGTAAGATTCGGGAGAAAGAGTTGGCCAATGTCCAAGAAAACCGAAATGTTGCTCGCTCAGATTAACATGGTTGATTCCATGTCGTCTGAAGCGGCCGAATACGGCGACGATGAACTCATGGCGGAACTCGCCTCGCTCAAGGACGAGGCGTTCGATCTGTTCGCCGATTACACCGACTATTCGGAAGACCTCTGGGGAGTCCACTAATGGGCGTCAGCTTTTCAATACGTGGACATTCAGATTTCGAGAAAGACCCTCATTTCTCAAACGTCAACGCCAGGCAAATCATGGATATGCTCAGCGTCTTTTGCAATCCCAATGACGGTCTCTGCGGCGAAATCGCTGACAAAGAAATCGACCGCGTGGCCAAGCTGGCCATGTTCCATCTCAACGTCGAAAACCAGAACTACTCGACCGAGGACCATTGGCATTCACCGAGATGTGTTACTCTCGGTACTTCGGACGAACACGTCCGGTATCGTCTTAGGGCAATACTCGAACTCTGCGTAAAAGCAAAAAGGCTCAGCCAAAGCATAACCTTTGGTTGAAACAGAATTGAGTTTATGCCTTCGGGCGCTTTAACAAAGGAGAGAGTCATGGATTACAATTCGTACTTGAGAGTAGATGGCACCATCCGGAAGGGATGGACGGATGAGCCAGCAGCCGCAACCGACCGACGGCTGTATAACATGGGACCATTACGCCGTCGATACGCCGTCGGTGAGCGGCTGCAGCATCGGCGGCTCGGTACGCTCATATGTGTGGCGTGTAAGCGTCTAGTGAACGAGGACCAATGCGCGGATTGGGGCGGTCCGAGCTTCGGAGGGGATTTCGTCCATGCGGAGGACTAATTACGAGCGCAACCGCGTCCGATCCGTGCTCGAATTACAAGAAGAGAATGACCGATGATAAAATTTAATATTTATCGAAACAAATCCGATAACTGCTACATAGCGACGGTAGTCCCAAACTATGTTGGCGTCCATGACACGCTGGACGAATGCCGCCAACTATACGGTTCGCCGGTAGACTATTGCCAAAGGTACGATATTGGGGATTTGCCCCGAAAATGGCGCGGCAAGCCCCTAAAACTCGTCACCTTCGATGAAACGAGGTTGTTCGAGCATTAGGGCATCAACCGGCATTGCCCGGTTTTAAGGGGCAATTTCGCCCCGTCAAATCCGGCCACAGAGCCGGGAGAAAGGCATACGCCATGAATCCGAGAACCATGACCGCAATCATCGACAGCAAAAGGTACAACACCGAAACCGCCACCCTCATCAGCGGAAACGACTACTGGGACGGCCACAACTACGAACGCCACGGCCGCAATACGTTTCTCTACCGAACGGCGAAGGGCGCATACTTCGCCGTCCATCAAACCTGTTGGCAAGGCGAAAATGACTCCATAGAGCCGCTATCCGAGGATGAAGCCGTCAAACTGTACGAGAGCCACGACAGAGGCGGCGATTGCCGCCTGAGCTTCGAGGATGCCTTTCCCGGCATCCAAATCGAAGAAGCATAATCCGCTTGTAGCTATTCCGCCCCGAAACCGGAACGTCCGAGATCCCTGATTGCAGTCTTGGCCGCCGTTGTCCCCTGAACCCCCACGCCCTTGCTCGAGAAGAACATCTTCAGCACTGGAATGAGCGCATTCGATAGTTCAGCCACCCCAGCCTCGTCGACACCCTCGGACGCCAGCAACCTCTCGACCCTCGGCGACCACAGCATCGCCTCGACGATCCTGTTCACCTTGCTCAGCGAGATAGACTCCTCATCCATCTTCTTCTCGCCAATACTCCGGGTCGGCACCCTGCCGCCTTGCCCGAAGTATTTCTTGACGATCATGTAGAATCCCTGCTTGAGTGTCGCCGCTACCGAAGGTCCGTCAAGATCGTACCTGAACATAAGCCGCTCATATTCGGGCCGATTCATGGAAAGGAACTTGTCGAAGAACGCATCCCACCTCTGGCGATTGACGATTCCCGCCGAATTTGGCGGATTGGTCTCCGGCAACCCCTTCGCGTTCGCCGCCATCGCCGCATATTCGTATGGGTCGACCGTGAATGTCCCGATGTCGAAACGCCCCTTGAAATACCGCTTGAGCATTTCGGTAAAATACTCCCGGAGATTTTCCTGGACCTGAATGCTGTTGTATCCCCGCTTATCGAGTAGATCCAGGAAGCGGCCCCACGAATTCGACGTGAACATCTTGTCGAGTAGCTTGCGAAACGTTTCAGGCCCTATCGACTCTTGAACAGCAAGGGTCTCCATGTTTTCGATAATGACTTTCATTTCTCGCTCTTCGGTCATCGTATTCTCCTCTTTCAAGCCCCTCGCCGGAGCCTCAAACCTTCCTCGGAATTATTGACGGTATCGGTCCCGTCTTGTCGTTGGAAAAAAAGTGTTTCCTGCCCCGAATCGTCCGCCATACACCGCCCTTATCACCAAGCTTGTGTTGGCGCTTGTCCTTTGCCTCGACCACGGCGTCACCATCCGGCACAAACAGCTCATAGACACCCGCCGTGAGCTTTCGCTTCCTGCTTCCAGTCGGAGTTATCTCCTCAATGTCATCGACATCGATCACCTCACCCGGAAACACGCGCCGAAGCATCCAGCCAAGGGGTATCATGACGCCAGCTATATTTGCAGAAGTCGTTGTCATCTTATTTCCATTGTCAGTTTTTGCATGTTTCTTCCGGAACCAAGACGACTTTCACGCCCTTCTTGGTGCGAAGTAGGTCCACAAACCGCAAATCGTTGTGTTCCAAAAATCTTTTCTTAACCTGTCGTCCTACAAGCATCGCATGACGTCCTTCGATAAGCATCTGGAACGTCGGCTGGTCGCCCCTGAACTTTACCTCAAACAGGAACTCGTCGATTTCTCGCCCCTTAGTAGCCCGCTCCCCGGCGGCCTTGAGCGACCTGAAAATCGCACGCTCATCGTGAGTCAGCGACTCATCCTGAACCTCTTCTTTTTCGGACAAGAACTCAGAAAGTCTTTCTGATAACTTCATATTGCGTCCTTTATCCTGTTTTTACGCATTTTTCTAAACATTCGGTTCATCGATGCCACCTTTACAAGTCCATCCGCCGTCGTCCGTATCCACTTCATCGACTCCCTAAATCTATCAAGCAACGCCGGAATAGGATTGTCAATATTATCAAGCCGAAAGGCATCCTGATACCAAAATCCCAAAGCATCCCGCGTCCATTCTACAAGCACCGATATCTTGAATTGCATATCGTCCGGCACATACATGGTCACCCTGTACCTGCCAATCAAATCGCCATCCGCATCTGGAAGCTGAGATACCATCTTCACCATGGTGCCGCCTGGAATCGTGCGCGGACTGTATATCTTCTCCCTGTACAACCGCCTCCCTGCGCTTTTTGCCAACGCCTGCATGGACCGTTTCGCAATATCCGATCTGGTTTCAACTTGCCCCATCCGATCATTACCTGAAAGTCATCTCTTTCTTCAACTTCCCGAGGTCGCCACGGAAACCTTCTATAACATCCTTCCATCGAGAAAGCTCCGCGTACATGTTGTGCGGCAAGGCATCCATGGTTGCTTTCTCAATCAATGATTTCATTCCACCAGCTCCTTGGCCACGTTCTTCTTCGTTTTTTCCTTTGCAGCCTTTGTGCCCGCGCCCACGTCCGCGATCCCCTGGCCTACGAGATACGTCCCAAGCATCGCAATCGCCGAATACACAGCCGCTTCCGATATGGGTTTTCCCAAGGCGTCATTGACTATGATCAAGAGCGCCGCCAAGATACCGACGATCAATTTCCGCGATTTTAGCTTTTCCATCGTCTACCTCCTAAGCGTACCGACCTTTGTACTTGCCGCGTACCCCCACTATCTCCATGACGCTATACAGAAACTTGACCGGATCATTCCTTATCATCCTTTGCAGCCCAACAACCACGTCATCCTCTCGTTCCCGCGCGTCCCAGTCATCCTGTTGGGAAAGAGCCCGGAGTTGATCGAACGCACTTTCTATCGCACGTCTCATCTTGGTATCAAACCCAAGAACCCCCTCCGTCTGTGCCACTTCCAATTTCTCTATTAGTTTTCGCATGGTAATTATCCTGTTCTCAAACAGCTTGGCCTCGTCACGCAGGCCCATACCCTTCATGATCTTCGCCAAGACAGATTTCTGTTTCAGCGACAACCGAAGAGGAGTCTTTCCAGTCAATCGAAACATGGACTGCAAGAATTGGTTGTTTCTATCCCGTGCATGGGCCGTAGCAATCGCCCGGACCATCGCTTCCTCTTCCGGTGTCCGATTGCGCCAAGATTGGTCCGGCATCGATCCGCGAAACTGAGACCCTTTATGGATACCCAGGTAAGACTTCCCTACAAACCAGGAATTACCCTCGTCATCGTGGGCCATGCCCCGGTCATCTACGTAGACATCTGACTCGTCAATCTGCATCTGTGTACGGAAGCCCATTAGCAAATTCGCTAATATCGTCAGCTATTTTTCTTCTGTGACCCTCGAAAACCCCCGCAAACCGTGTGCCCTTTGCACCTTGAGCCAAATACCAGAGTATACTCCCCATGAACCCAGCCAGCATCTGTACTGTCCCCTGCAACGCGCCATCTTTGACACTCCGTGAAAACCCAGAAGCTGAACCAGAAATATTACGCTCAATATCCTTTAGCGCACCGAAAAGAACCCTTTTATCGACACCATGCCCCGCCTCGTCCAAGACACTCTGTATTCGCTCGATCATCCGATTCATTGCCGCACCTCTCAGTCCACGTCGAAGTCTACCAGCATATCGATCACGAACGTGCCCGGATCGCCAGTCGTGCTCACCGTCACGTTTTTGGGGTCGAAGTCGAAATGACTCGCAATCCATTCTGCCATGGCGTCTGGGTCTTCGATGGTCCCCAGCGCGTTCACGATTATTGTCCCCTCCATATCCGCCGGGTTGAAGTCGAACTTGTCGAATGCGAACGAAATGCCCTCGAACTCCTTTGTCAGCTCGTTGACCAGATCCGTGGACGCCCATCCCTCTGTCTCGGTTTTCAGCGCGTCGTAGACCCCACCCATGAGGTCACCCACCACATCACCGAACGCTTGCTCCCCTATCTGCTTCTTGGCCTTGCGCGGTGCCTTGTGGCTCTCTCCAAGCACCTGCTTCGCAACCGAAGTCAAGGCATCCGAGACGCCGGACAGGTACTTCTTGGCCATCTCGTCGTCCGAAGACGCGGCAAGCCCCTTCAGAAGCTGAACCATCTTGAAGAAGTCCTCTTTGTCCCGGTAATCGGTATCGCGCAGCGCCTCGATGGTTCCTTTTACATCACCATCGTCGCCGTCTTCTTGCTCGACGAGCGCCGGACGCCCCGTAATCTCGTACTGAACCCCGGCCAACTCACACAGATCGTTCATGTCAAAATTCGGTCGTTTCATTCTCTATGTCTCCTGTTTTCAATCTCCCCGTCCCTGCATTCGTCTTTCTTTACGTTTGGCGTCCGACAGCTTTATGGGCTTCCAGTATTGATCCCGCTCGCAGCCAGCCCCGGCCAACTCACTCAGCGAAAAATACCCCAACTCATCGTCGCCAAGCCCCATGACGTATCCGAAGAATGTATCCTTCCCATCGAACTCCGTCGCCAGCCACGTCCCAGATCCTCGAGGATAAAAGAACTTCACCCACACCGTCGGGTCCGGGTTGTTCTCGTTCGAGTACAACGGTGGAAGCCGCTTTCGGTCAACAGATGTCAACAGCTTTTGCCAAGCCCCCTCGGATAACACGCGCTCAATTGCCTCTACTAGCTTTCCCATATTCCCTCTTAAATCGGATCAAGAGCCGTCAGTTCAGTAACGGCCTCAGGTTGAATTGTTAGCTCCGAAATACTCACATCAGGTGAATTGGCGTCAAAATCAGACGCCGATTTGTACGCCGATGGTATACACCCCCACAGTAACCACGCCTTACCCGGTAAGAACTCTCCAATCTCAAACGGATTCTGTATCCCGCTGCTGTCGAACTGCTTCCCAATGCCAGTCACCGGATCAATATTGTACAGATTGATGTTCGTATAGCTCAACAACAAGAGATGCCGCTGTGTCGTCTCTAGCCCGGTCAATGCCCGATACATCCACTGCCACATAGTGTCGTCGAATCCCCGCACGCCTCTCGATAATGTAATCGGAGACATCTCTCCGCCTCCATAAGAGTATTTCTTGAACATCGAGTTTAGCTGCGTGATGGAATCGACCTGTGCTGAGTATTCAGGCGATGAAATTGCAGAGAAGCCAAAGAACGGAGCACCAAGAACATAGAACGGTGGAGCCATACTCGGAACAAGGTCGAACAGCCAGAAACGATAAGACTGCATGAAGTCCAATATTCTGTTTCTGGCCATCCAAAATCCCCTCGCCGTTCTTTATGCCGCCTGTCCGGGGAAGATATCGAACTTCTCGATAGCAATCGTTGTCTCAGCGATGGACACCTCGCTGGCTGTCGCATCGAAATCCCCCACCTTGGCCGTGGTCGCGAAACATTCCCCGCATTCGATCCTGCGGTGCTTCGACTTGTCCGTCGTGCCCGCAACCGCATCCGCCATCTCGGTCCTCTGATAGTGCCAGATCGTAACGTCGCAGCGGTACTCTTGACCATTCACCGACGCCATGACCATCTGATGAAACGCCGTGTCCCTCTTTGTGATGCCGCGCATGAGCGACAGCTCGGAAACGGTAGGCGGCCCTGGGAACTTCATGGCCCAAATCGAATTCCCCTCTCGGTACTCGGCAACCTCCACCGACAACTCCGGCATCGTCACCTGATTGAATCCGGCCACCGCTTTCGCCTCGTAGTTATCACGATCTGACGCTGGGGTGCTCTGGAAAAGATCCACACCGCTCGCATTTGCAGATGTGACATGGTATCGAAACCCCTGCATCATATCGGTCTTCGCTGGTCTCATTTCAATCTCCTTATGGCCGATCCATGCCTGGCGGCCTATTGTCCCTTCCAAGCGACGGGAATTCGTCAAAAACTGCTATATCCCAACCATTGCCCAGGATAAACACCAACTGCCCATCGGCAGTCAATGCTTGCAAGCTTTTCGCCTTGAACTGACATCCGGGCGGAACGAATATCCCAGGCGCTTCCCATTCCGCATATCCGTTCCCGGCTGTCAAGGTGATGTTCCCTACAAAGGAATCGTCGCCATCCCGGTCAACCACAAACAAGTCGATACCGGTTACCCCAGGCATCGATACGTACACTCGCTGGACCGTAAAACCTTCGTGAGCAATCGCTTCCGCAATATCGATGAGACCTCCGTCGGTCAGATCGCTATATTTTCGATAGCGGCCTCGACGAATCGTCTCGCCGGAATCAACAAGCGGAGATCCTACTGGAGCAACGCCAGATAAGGCCCCCCCGTTCAGAATACGATGTATCAGAACAGCAGGTATAGTATTGATCGCTCCCATCGGTCACCCGTATCGGTTACGCCGCCGCAGCGATAACCTTCTGCTGGAACCTGAATACCAAGAACTCACCCGGCACGTTCGCCGCGATTCCAACATCGCAAAATACGATGCCCTTCTTAACTGTAGTATCCGGGTTATTCGTGCTGTTGCAGATTACAAAGTACGCTTCTGCCGGTGTGTCTCCTGCCAGGTATCCCGAGTCGAACAGACCCTTCAAGAATGTCGATACCTGTGTATCGATCTTGCTCCACAGCGTCGGGCCATTGTTCTCGAAGATGTGCACATGCGTCGCGTTGAACACCGACTTCTCGACGAACATGAACAACCGGCGTTGTTGGATGTACGGCCATTCGCCGCCAGACATGTCGAGCGTCCGCGCTCCCCACACCACGCGCCCTGTATGCGGCCACTGAACCAGCGGGTTGATCTTGTTCTCGTACACGATACCGCATTGCGTCTCGGTCAGATCGGCCTCCAAGCCGACTGCCCACTGAATCGAGCCCTTCGCCATGCCCGCCGGTGCCTCGCCCACGTTCCGTGTCGAGTCTGTCCGCGAATAGATACCGGCAACGTGACCTCCGCATGGGATATCGAGGTTCACGTCCGTTATCGGATCGCGCACCTTGATGTGCGGATAGTACAGAGCTGCGCGGCTCGTGTACTTGTTGAGTTGGAACTTCTTCCAGGTCACCGCCTCCTGATACGACAGCCCGTGCGGAACCGTCAGTACCACGAACTTGTCCTTGACCAACTCCGCGTAATCAATCAAGGCCCACGAAACGTAGGTGTCCGTCTGGAAGTCCGCCGCAACGAGTGTCATCATTGCGTCCACTTTTCCGAACGCGAACACGCCCTCTTGGTCTACCGCCAAATCCGGGTCCACAACGTCCGCGCTCGTGATGTCCGTGCCGTCAGTCCCGCCTGTCAGGATATTGGACAGCTCACTCACCGGATTCGTGTAGTAGTTGGCGACGGAGCTGTACACGCCGGGAACTCCAAGACTCGGGTCGCTTGTAAGCTTCCAAGTGGTCTTTACCACCCCCGTCGTGTAGCTGACAGTATTCACGCCGTTCGTATCGAGCTGATACTTCGTCGGGACTCCGGCGGTCTGTGTCGCCGACAAAGCCAGGTTTCCGTTGGCGTCGTCCTCTACTGCCACGGAGTGATAGTAGAGACAACCTAACAAGATTGGAATACCTACCGCCAATTCATTCCCGGTGAAATCCAAGACGTTATTGACATCGGTTGGGCTCGCAATCTGCCCTGTGGTGTAATTGATCTTGCCAACTACTGCGTTCAGAGTTTCCGGATCTAACGTCAGATTCCCAGCCCCGTCATCGGTAATGTACTTGGTGCCAACACCATCGACGTTGACCTGCATACAGACCGTTCCGGGAACTATCCTTGCCGGATTTGACGACGTTCCGGGCGAAATCACGCTCTCCGTAGCCGTGTTGTGCCCCATTCCGATCTTCACCTTCGGGCTAACCAGCATATATTCATCGCCAGCCACGGGTGTCGACGGCCCACCGTTGATGTCGACAAACGTGATACTGGTAGCCGTATTGTTAGTGATCACCGCCGACCATCCCAGCGTCTTGTTGATCAGAACATATCCCATCAAGCTCGTAAGGGGCCACGCCTTTGTCGTATCGTTCAGCGTACCGGCCGCACCGCCTGTTGCCACGCCGCTGTCGTACTCGACGTAATCCGAAAACTGAAATCCCAACGATACAGTCTTTTGGAACGGAGCGTCCGCCAACGCATATTGCCATGCCTTGATCGTGCCGTCGTATGCCACCGGTGGTGTCGCAGTGCTTCCCTGCGGAACCCTCGTAGCAGAAAAATCTTCGGCAATAACCTGAGTTCCCTGCAGGTCTTGCGGATTGCCGTAATTGCCGTAGTCAATGACCTCGAGATTGGAAGACCCAGAGCCGTCGGCATTGATCACGGTGGTTATATAGCTCGGGCTCGTCGGGTCATCGAACACGAGATCCGCCCATGTCTCGACTGTCTCCCACGCTGGATTCAGCGCATCACCGCTCACGTTCTCGTCCAGCATCACATCGAATCTCGTCCACCGCGCCTCGGCCTGCACCAAGTAGTCATCGCTGCCCGGATTGATCCGCACGCGGAAGAAATTCCCGGCCTCACCCGGCCACGCCATCTGGAACCGAAACACGCGATACGTATACGTAGCCTGCATACCCGTAGGTATGTACAGAGTCGGGTCGTTTATTGTGAAATTGATTTCCCCGGTTGTGAGATTGATCGTACCCGACCCACCAGCCGCGATAGCAGCCGCACCCGAGTTCACCGGGTCCACCGTGAGATTCCCGTTGGCATCCGATATGAAAACATATTCGTTGTCGGGAATGGCTGCGTTCAGATGCAACGAAAATCCAACGTGTGTCAGCGGCGTCTTCTCCAGTTGCCTGCTGTAGATACCCGTAGGCTCGAGGTTTACAGCCAGGGCCTCTACTGTATCGGCCATGAGATCCCAAGCCGCAGCATCCGCATCGCTCGCAGCAACACGGACAAAGTACATGATGCTCCCGCCGTTTGCGAAGAAAGCATACGCCTCATGCGCCGCAAGACCCTTATCCGAGAATCCGCCAAACTGTCTGACGTATTCCGGGAAGCTGGTCGAGATAGTGGGTTGATTGACCGGGCCTCGGGGTGAGTACCCTACGAGACCGAAGTTAGATGTCGAGACGCCCGCAATCGGACCGGGACCGCTCGGAACCTCCTGGATATATACACCGGCATGTGCAAAGTCGTTCATTTCTTACTCCATGTTGCCAAGCCGAATTATCGGCGTCTCTTGCGTATCTTGCCAGAATCAACATCCTTCAACTCCTCATCTTGGTCAACATTTTCAGAACCAACTTCATCAACAATCGGCGTTTCTGTACTTTCCGCCGTCTTTTCCACGGAAATCTCCGCTTCCGCCTCGGTCAGCTCAGGCGGCTTTATTGATACCGGCGGGATTCCCGCCGCTTTCGTCTTGCCCTTTTCGGCAAACCGTTTCGCCAGCTCCGATTTGCCCAGCACATCCTCGATCTTCTTCTGCGGCACCGGCGCTTCGGCAACCGACGGTGCACCCGGAGGACGCCCTGTAATACGAAGCTGTCCGCTACGAATCAGAGCCGCTACCTCCACCGTCTCTTCCAAGATTTCAATCTTGGTATTTGGACGCACCGACTTCGACAGACCCTTTTTCACAGGTATCGGCCGAACGGTTTTACCCGAGTAGTAATACCACATAGATCAAGTCCTCCCTTCAACACCCGACTGAACCCGCAAGCGTGGATCGTACATCGAGGAATAAGGCACATCCTCCCAAGTATCGATTTCCGCACGAACCGTAAATGACACAGTGGACGACTGTGTACGGTCAGCGATGTCAGCCAATTCGGATGTATTTGAAAACGACATCTCTCCTGCATCATAATAACGAACGTCTCCAAGACTGTCTATTACTTTAAAACAAAACCACGGTGGTCTCATCTTGACCATGACGAATTTAAGCATCCGGTTCGACTCCATCGCCCGCCGTCCGTGGATCGTCAAGTCATAAGTGATGTCATACGGATCGCCCCGAAGCTGCTCAACATATGCAGACCATCCCACCATACCGTTCGCCAGAACAATCTTCTCGGCTCCCGGCGCTGGCGCTCTGGCAACCGTCCCCGTCAACGGCTGGCGCTCGTATGCAGGAGTGTAGTCGTTCTTCCTGAAAACAAACGATGGAAGAATAAAATCCTGGTACGGGTCTTCGGGCGCATCAAAAAACACCGGAATTTTACCCTGAAAACGTTCCAGGTCTGTATCGACACCCGGAACCTCTACTACGTACTGATTTCTGGATTCGCCGTCTATAACGAACTGACTCAGCTCGGCACCGAGACTCAAAAAACATCCGAGATCAAAGTCTCGTATATCTACCGTTCCAAGAATCGTCATCCGATGCCTAACTGCAAAGGTAGCGCACTTGAGTGCGCGTAGTCTCTACTCGCCTTCGCCCGGCTCCACCGTTATCGCCCCAGCCTCGGCCGCCTTATTGATGAAATCGAACGCATGGTCCACTTCATCACGGCTCCGCTCGAGTGCACGATGGAGAAGGTCATTCTCTACCCCCTGCAACGCCGTATTTAAGCTGTTCAACTTATCAGAATCTTTTACTTTTTTCTTATCGCCGGACATCTTTCACCTCTCAGCTATAAAATTTTCGACATTTTTCTGGCAAATTCAATGCCTTCCTTAACAATTGACGAGTCTACTGTATCAGAATTTTCTGGCAATGCGAATTGATTTTTGCCCGTCAATATGTACTCAGTAATCTTCCCTACGCATTCCTTGGCGTATTGGCGCGTAGCCTGGAATGCCGGTCTCCATACCGGCTGTGACTTTTTCCCGTCCATTCCCAGCTCGCGCCTCAACACATCGTGCCCCAAATCAGGCGTTACCGATAAACCTATCGCGTGCTCGAAATTACCTATCTCTGGCGCAGCCGCACCCGCATCAACAAGCTCTCGTTCAATCTTGTTCTTGTTCGCATACAGACGCTCGGCAATCGCCGTCAATTCGTCAGGACGCGCCGTTCGAGAGAAGACCTTTGCTTGGCCTCTTTGGACCGCGACAGGCACCAATGCCGCTGGCCACGGACTATACCGCCCAAGAACAACCACCCACGCTGGTGACGATTGAAGAGGAACAAAATATAACGCAGTACTCGATGCGTTATCCACCGTCACATCTATTTCCGACTTGTCCAGGTAGATCGCAATGACATCCTCGGTCTGTTCCTCTTTTAAGATCGCAACCCGCAAAGCGTCCCCGTAGTCTATTTCTCCGCTGCCCACGGTAGCTTTGGGATGTAGCTTCTTGATCTCATTCAGCAAGTAATTGCCAACATCAACCAAAAACATGGATTTTGCCTCGTGGTATCGAGAAATCCATTTTTTTTTGGCGTTCTGTAGTGCTTTTTTGCTGTTTTTAGAGAGCCTAATGTCGTAGCGGCCGGTCACTACTTGGTAGCTTTCAATTCGGGATGCCCTTTGCGGCCACGGAGAATCGTGGATGCCTGCGTTCCGCGTTCCTTGCCAACGACCTCGAATCCCTTGGCCAGATCCTTGGCGGCTTCCTCGGCTGCGTTGTCGAGCGCGTGCATCATCTTCACGTCCTTCTCCCGAGACGGACGGACGCCGACTATCTTTTCGACCATATCCTTCCACATCCCGTATATGACCGAGTAGTCCGGCATCGGATACTGAATGCCCGTCTTCTTGTCGAGTTCCCACTTCACGCCGATACCTTTATTGAGTGCTTTTCCGAGCGCATCCTGCCAAATCTCCTTGGCAACTTCGACAGGAAACTCAAGAATCGGTTTTGGCGGCTTATTCATAAGCGTCTTCAGGATGACCGTCATCATCTCATCAGCCGACGGAGTAAGCCCGGATGCGCGACCACGCCACCCGCGAGGCACCAACGCATACGACGGCTCGTCTATGGTCCCCACGTCCGGAGTCACGTTCTTCTCCTCCGGCGAAATGGCATAGGTCCATGCCTCGTTGATCCATTTTTGCACTTCCTGGATCGCCTTTTCTTCTCCGATTTCCTTGGACAACCCCTCAATGAGCAAAGCCACCCATTTGACGCTCGTCCCTGGCCCCCAGCCTGCAGAATCCTCGGTCAGGTTCACACCCTCCCAGTTCTCCTCCAGCTTCGCCGCCGCACCCGAAGCCTTGGCATCGCCACGAACGATTCCCTCTATTTCTTCAATCAAGTCCCTAAAATTGCCCATGGTCCCTCCGTCTAGGCGAATTCGCCTGTCACTTTGAATGTCACCGTATTTCCTTTGCCCGTCCATCCCGGCATCTCAACGTAAGCCTGCAGGGAATACTCGCCTGCCTGGTCGAAATCCCCGGCTCGAACAACATACCGTATCTTTGTCGTTTCGTAAACAGATCCGTGCCATGTAACCCGCGTACCATCTGGCTTTTCTACCAAGAGATCCCGCACCGTCGATGTGGAAATATCCGAACAAGTATCGACGATGATCTCGGTCCCCACGTCTCCAACGTAGTATTTTCCCGGCAAATCACAATTTGAGCACACAGTCATCGTATCAATTCCACAAGATTTAGCTTGGATGTCAAGTTGATATTTTTGCCGATAGCGGATGTCTCAGCCATGGTCCTCGATACACCGGAATTTAAATCCATCACCATCCCCAACAGGGAAACCAACAACAAACGCATTTCAAGCTGTGATGTCAAGCACAGTTTGTCTGTCTCTTCCATGGTGATACCAAATCGAGCCTTCGGCTGATTTTTGAAGTCAACCGCAACAGTTCGCGCCACACTTTCGCAAATCCCGATACCCCGTATCCACGGGTAGCGATCAAGTGATTTGGCCCAAGTCCACGGGTGACAATGTGATTCAAACTGTTCGCCTCCGTTCAAAAACACGCTCCATGGACGGCAAAGAAGCCTCGTCATACAGATTGAAAACAAGTAGCTGCGTAGTCGCGTCGTCATCGTAAAAAATCATCTGGTTATCGACTATCCGCCAACGCCCTGTCTCCACCTTGCGAACGATAGCCAAGTCGTCCTGCAGCAAAATCACCCGCGAATGTACATCCGCGAGCATAGCCTGCTCGGCAATATCTCTGACAATCAAATCTTCGGCAACCAGCGTCTCTTGCCCCCGGCTATCTACCAAGTCGTATTCAACGACGTATTGGCCGACCGGCAATGCCGCAGGAAGCCAGTTGTACCGCCACTTTGATCCCCCCACATGCACCAAAGGAGTCGCCGCCAGAATGTCAACCTCACTACCGCTGACAATACTATAAACACGGACAGTGCCGCTGACAATATCCGTCTTCTCAGACCCGTCTGGATTCAAGCCGTATAGCTGAAGAACGACAAGGCTTTGGTCCAAATCAGCGAGCACTTATGGCACCAGTCGACCCATCCTGGCCCCGCACTTGGGGCACTCTATTTGACCGCACGGCTCGCTCGTTTTGTGTTCCTCTTCATAGCCGCAATTGGGACACTTGCAGATTCCACCCGGACCAAGCCCCGCTGCGTCCTGTTCGATTCTCTCTATCAACTTTCTCATTTTTACTCGCCTTTCACTTGGATCTTCGGCGGGCTCGGCAACTGAATCAGCGCATCCCCCCGCACGGTTTGGACAATCAACATAGTGGCCAGAGCGATTCCCATCGCAAACGCCACCAGCAGCCAGGGTATCCACCGAAAAGCTGTGCTACGCAAGGCAGCAACATCTTTTGCGGCCATCTCCTGCATCCGTATCGCATGTATATCAATGACCTTGCTATCATCTGCCGATCTATCGGTAATCATGTCCTTAAAAGCATTCAAACGCTTGATATGGTGCCAAATACCCCGAATCTGCGATTCAGCGCCGCATGTATCTTGCTTGCGTTCTACGACACGAATACGCTCCTCGTGCCGTTCCAGTCGTCTATCATGCTCGGTGTGCTTGGTATCAAACGCCTTGATTATGATGGTCTGCTCAGCAATCGCCTTCTCAACCTGTACCATCGATTTGGCCAGCGCCCTGTTGCTTTCCGACAAGTCGGAATACAACCTATACAAACGCTGAACATCTAGATCGTTCGATTCATCCTTTTTTAGCATTTTTGAGCCCGTTTATCTCTTCTGTGAGCGAAAATGCAGCATTTACCAAATGCTCCAACAGTTTCCTTTCCTGTTGGCCACTGACACTCAACTCGGCAAATGCCGCGACTATTCGTTCTTGACTAGCTGTTAAGCTGTTTGCCAAGTCAGCCCACTCCTTCGGCACCATCCAAGCGTATTGCCCATCCGGATTGCGGACATCGTGCATCCTGTACAACCTTGCCACAATACATAAAGTAACCACCCCTATAATAGATATCAAAATGACCGTTCCGAATATCACCCAACTTACGAATTCGTGATCCATTTCAAATACCTCAGAATTTCGTTATTGAACTCGCCTGTGCGCTGCCCCCCGAAAAATCCAACAGCAGCCTTGAGTTTTCCGTGTACCTTACGTATACGTCCCCGTCTCCCACTATAGGAACCACTCGTTCCTTGACTACTACCTTCTTCATCGCCAGCACACCCTTTATCTTTTCCATACAGGTCACACCATCCGAGCACTGTCGGTTGCAAACCCCCAAAGACCGGCCCCCAATCGCCAGCGTCGCATCCGAAGACTTCCCACAGATCAAGCAGAAAGCGTGCAAATACCCTTCCATTGGCCCCTTGTATTGAGGGAAAGCCCTACCCATTGCAGGACCACCGCAGTCCTTCCCGCAAGAAACCATGCCCCCTCCTGGCCTGTCTAGCGCATCGTGGTAATGCTCACACCATGCACATACAGCATTCAATCCAGTATCAATCAAGCGTTCAGCCATTTCAGCAGTAATCATCCTACGCCTCCAATTTCCGCTCGGGCACGAATTGACTTCTGCGCTTCAGCTCGAACCGGTAACCAATAGTCACCGGCGTACCCAGAACATTCCCGCTGGCACCAACACGAACCACATCCCACCATTCGCCAAAAACATATACCACGTCCCCTTCCTTCGGAACGCGATTGTTCATGCAAACCAACCCAGATTCAGCAATCGCGCATACCCAATGAGTCTTGGACATGCTCATGATCGCATCGTACTCGACGACTTTCCCTTCGGAACGCACCGACGGCGTTCGATTATCTGCCTCCACGTATTCGACAGCACAAAGAACGTTCAGCGGAGAATCGCCACTTGCAATATCCGGGCAAAAATTCCAGGACATCTTATGCGTTTGCGGTGTCCCCCGTGGCGACCTGGGATTCGTCCCTCCATACAAAGGATCGTTATCCGGCTCACCATACAAAGCGTCCACATTTTTGCCGCGATTTAGTGAGTAATATTCCGCTGTCGTCCCAGACAGCTCTATCCGTTCAGCATCTTGCGCTGCTAGATATTCGGCGTCCTGAGCCCCGTAGATATTGCCCCGGCCTTTGCACCCCATCTATCCCTCCGGTGGAAAGGTCAGACGCTATATTTACGCCGCAACTCCATCAAGGTCGACATGTCAAAGACGGACTCTTCCTTGCCCGCGATTTTGTTACGCATTGCCTCGGCAAGCGCCCTTCCGAGCGGCAGGTCAAGCCCTTCCAGTTCCGATCCGTCCCAGCACCGTCTGTTGTCACCCGCTTCTCGAGCCGCGCGTCCGCACGGATGGCTGGTAGAGCCGTATTTCCCTAAAATACCTTTGCCATCTGCCGTCTTTCCCTTGCCCGTGAATTTAAGCTTTGTCTTCGCTATCGCCCAGGAACCGCCCTTTTGGCCAGCAGCTTTTTTCACGCCAGCAAACTTTCCGTCCTTGTCATGAAACGGATTGCCCATGCCGGGTTTGCGTTTCGGAGCCCCCGCCACCTTGTTGTACGTTTCTGACAGCGACTTCGATAGATTGACGACCAGCGCCTCGAACGCCTCTTCGTCTTCCTCGTCTTCGAGAACCAACTGATCCTCGTATACGAGGAGCGCCGCCTCTATGATCTCCGGCTTGGTCACGATGACATGCGGCATGAACGCCACCGAGTGCTGTCCCTCGATGTCCCGCAGCACCACCTCGCCGGGTTCGAGCAGCTTGGATTCGACGAAGAAGTAGTACATGTCCTCGGCATCTTCGTAATCCTCGAACCTGAAAATCAGTTCAGAATCGCTGTCCTTGCCCTGTATCGGCACCAAGGGATGACCGATATACTGGTTGTTGTAGGAAGAGACCGAATCTTGAACGCGCTCATCGATCCGCTTCATGGCCTCCCGATAGTCGCGCACACCAATCGCCTTGCGATCCCCCTCGCTCAGAATCTCTTCCGTCTGTTGTTTGAATTTCTCAATGAGTTCTCTCATCTTTTTACCTCCAGTTACCCGGTCATTATACTCGTAGGATGGTATGATTTTCCAAAAAGAGCCGACTCTTCAGTCCATCCTCTTGCCAGTCTACTATAGACCATCTTATAATTTACACCAAGCTCTTCCACCCATTCAACAAGCGGTTTTGAAACCCCAGATATAGATATAATTCTGTTATTGCTTCTGTTTCTGTGCTGGACAACCCATGTTGACCATTGACAATTTTCAGGACAATAATCACCATCGTTGTCTATTCTATCCAAAGTATGATTTCGACTCGGCCGCCTTCCCATGTCCTCAAAAAAGAAAGCAAAATCTTTCCACCGATCACATACCCCTATCCCTCTTCCTCCGTAGTGAATAAATTCAGGATGAGTAGGATATAAACATCTATATTTCATATTTTGCCAAATTTTGTATTCACTAGAACCACTCATGCCATGTGTAATTCTTCCTTTTCTATGTAAACATCCACAGCTTTTAGTGCATCCGTTTCTTAGGTTTTTTAATGATACAATTTTGGTATTCCCACAATCGCACTTGCAATACATCATTCTAAGACCATTGAGGTTTTCTGAATCTTGAATTACAACAAGATTTCCATAGCGATCCCCTCTTTTTACAATTAATCTAGTCATCCTGTTAGAATTCCTGTCGGATGCGACATCTGGCGAACCTTTTCCTCGATGTTTAGCTCAATCGTTTCGGCATTAGCGTACATGGTATCGCCGTCCATCGAGAACGCCCCCGTCGCACTTGGTTTCTCAGGAAACTTCATCCTTATATTCGCCAGCGTTTTCATTGCTTTCGCCAATGCGTATTGCCGAAACAAATTCCATTCGTAAGGCCGCAGGTAGTGGTAGTCGAAACATCTTGACATATAAACAACCATGACCCGCCTGGTATCGCTGTTCAACGGCGACAGGATCAACATCTGCCTCGAATGGTCCCACTCCCAATCCTTGTCTGCGCTTACTATAGCCTTGGCCGATTCTCGGTACATCATGTACTGGACAATACCGGAATACCCTCCGCGTCCCTCATACACGTACTGAAAAGGATTGATCTCCACATCGGCCCACCCAAACACATCGTGCAAACCATCGCCCTGGGAATCAAAATATACATCTACCACGCTTCCAACATCAGGCCCAAGCAGATCCGCAGAATACTCAACGGTTCCAGGTTGCACCAAAAGCTCCACGGATCGCACGCGACCCACCCACTGCATCCAATATTCTTGCGCTTCCGTGATTGCATCTTCTAGCTGATCGTCAGACAGCTCTACGCCAACAACATCGCAGCCAAGCTTACGCAAAAGCCACTCTTTTAGCTTCACCGTAGCTCGGTCGTCACGCCAATCTCTACCGCAATTCACCGGCATATATGCCTCACTTAGAAGACGTTACTGAAAGCCTCGTACTCTTCCGGGCTCAATTTGTTCTGAGCCTCTTTCCGAATAACCCCGGACATCTCGCGCCGGAATTCAATCAGACCAACAGACATGCCACCAAGCAGCATATGGATTTTGCTCACATGTTCCATAGCCTGAGCAATCTTCTTCAACCCAACCAGCTTTGCCGCCTCGATGACGAACCCATTGTGATCGTTCCTATCTTCCATGTCAGACATTTTGTCCAACGTTTTCAGAAATTCTTTGTCAACAGCACCAGTGCCTTGTAGTCGCTCAATTATTTTTTTCATGACCCCGCCTTTTTTAGAGATTTACCGGCGAGTATCCGGTAAATAGCCCTTTGTATTCTGGCAGCCGCAACGTAAACCTCTGTATCCTTAACGTTGACCCTCTTCAACGCCTTGACCACGGAATCACCTATCTCAGACATAACACTATTGAGCTGTTCGGAATCCATCTGTGTTGTCGCCACAACCGCCTTCCTTATTTCGCCTGGCAATTTGTCGACATCCACCGAGGAATCAGGATTGGCCAACGGCATTTTCTCGACAGGATTCTCCGATTCATCATCTTCCTTTTCGTCATCGTCCCTATTGTCTAGCTTCTCCGCCTCAAACATTGGAACAGCCTCTCCGAGAGACTTTAGCTTTGAAGCTACGCGGTCATCCGGCCCCGAAAGAATTGCATCCGCAGCTACAATCGTCGGGGTTTCGACTAAAGGAACAAACAAATGGAGATCGCCTCGATAAAAAGCCCCGTTATTGAGAGACAGACCAAACGGAGAAGTAGCCACGACCTCCCCTGTAGCCACCGGCGATCCCATGAGCGTCACTACGTCGATCATCTCTCCGATACCTATTGCACCGAAATCGACCGCGCCATCCAGACGCCCCTCATGCAACACCCTCGACATCTCGGCCCCCTATCTGTTTTTCTTCTTTGCCTTCGGCGAGCCCTTGTCCTTTTTATGACCTGGCTCTGGTTTCAGACTAACCGTGTCATCTTCGTCTGGGATATCTTCCTCGACAACTTCCGGTTTTTCCGTTTCCATCTCGTTAGGCACTTCCGGCTCGCCTGTCGGGACAGATACTGGCGGCTCTACGACAGGAACTTTCTTGGCCTCGGACTTCGGCTCTGGAAACACGTCGATCATTGCTGACCACGCACTCAGATCCAGATCCGTATCCACGACCTTGCCCGGCTCCATGACGACATCCTCCATCGTTGTTATCACGGCACCATTGACAACCTTAACCCTCGTGCCTACGAACGCCTGTTTCTTCTGCCCACGCTTCAAGATGTATTTCATTTTCTTCTCCTCAAAAAAAAGGGGCCGGGCCGATACCGACCCAGCCCCTCTGGTCAACAAGCTACCAACCCGCTACTACGGGGTAGTGACTACCGTCGGCAGACCGCTGACAGTGATCACGCCGTAGTATTCGGCCCGCAGCATCTTCGTCGCGTACCGCGTCCGCACGCCCTTGCGGAACGTGAAGTCGTCGGGGTCCATGAACGTCGGAGTGACCTGGAGCGGCACGTAAGGTGCGTACACATACCCGGCATCGAGGAAGTTGCGTCCCTTCAGACCGACGAGAACCTTGGTCTCATCCATGAACGGGTCCACGTAGACCGCCCACTTGCGGAGCAACGTTCCAACCCTGCTGATGCCGTAGTCCGCCGTGAGTGGACCGTAGGCCGTCGGCTGGATGTTCTGTTCGATAGCCGCGTAGTCACCGTGCGTCGAAAGCTGATCGAGGAGTGACTGAACGGCCGGTCCGCACACGATGAAGTTCGCCGGTGCGCGTCCCGAAGTCTTGTGGATACGGGCCGACATCGCGGAAATCTTCGTGAGCAGGTTGCGGATCGTCTCGATCTCGCCCGGAATCGTCGCCGAATAGGTATACGTCGCGGTGTGCTGGGCACCCTGGATCAGGTCATCGATGATCTCGCGGTCCACCTCGAGCATGACCTCGTTGGAGAATGTGGATACGATCTCGGTCTCGACTTCCATGCCATGCAGCGCCCGCATGTCGTCCACTGCTTCGACCGTCCATCTGGCTTTCAGCTTGCGGCTCTCGGCCTGCACGGTATGCAGCGAAATGTCCAAGGACACGCTGGGGATCTTCGCTCCACTCGTCTGGTACACCAACTCCCAGTTCACGTAGTATTGGAGGTAAACGACCGTGTTGCTCGCGAAGTTGGACGCCGTTCCGCCGGTTCCCTTCGGTGTGATCGCCCAGTTTCCGTTGGTGATGCTGAAGGTTCCCACGTCGTTGCTGTTCGCGTCGTCGATGAAGTGACCGGCGTTGTTCATGGTCGCCACAACCTCGAGCGGAGCAAGCGCGTTATCCGCGTCGAGAATCCGGTAGAACGCCTTCACCGTGAACGTCCGCTGTCCGAGCGTCCCGTTGTCGCGGATCGGGGACCACTCTGCCGTGTCGCAGTTTGCAGACCCCTGGTTCAGCGTCGCAGTCGCCACGCCCGTGTTCGTGCACACGGCGTCGTAGTCGATGAACTCGGAGCTGTAGTAGCGTGCGAAGTTCGGCTGCATACCGTCGCCCGCGTTCAGCTTGCCGCTGTACGACATGTCCGTAGGAACGCCTGTCAGACCGTTCGGCGTGACCTTCGAGCCCTTCTCGTCGGTGTATTTCTTCTCGTAGTAGAAGATACCGGATACCGGCGACGGCATCGGCTGGACGGACACGATTTGATTGGCGATCAGGTTCGGCCACACCCGGCGAAGGATCGGGAAAACGTACTTGGTGAAGTACCCCGTGTTTGTCGAGAGCGTATCCTCGTTCAAGGACTTGAGATGGTCCATCTGGTTCTCCAAGAGAACCGCCGTCACCTTCTTGATGTACGGCAACTGGATGGGGTCCGTGTTGTCGGTTTTCTCCAGCAGTTTTGCCCACTTCTTGATGCAAGCATTCGCGTAACCCGCGTCGTGGAGACTCCGGGGTCCAGCCTGCTCAATGATTTGTCTCGCTTCTGACTTCATAGTCTGGCTCCTATAGAAAGTTGTTTTCAGTCAATGGATGGCTGAATCCCCGCCAATACCGAAAGCTCATCCATGTCTTGTCCAAGCTCATTGATTCGCTTTCGATTGTGACGCTCTTCACCCTCCTCTTCCAACCGCATCCTCGAACCGGTCTTTCCCTTTTTGACCCTATCGAGCATTTGATTGAGAGATTCGTCTGCCATCCGCCTTACCCCGCGCTTTTCCACCAACTCATCAACGACTGAACGGTCTTGGACATTTTCCATCAATCCAAGCAACTCTCTACCATTTGGCAACCCAGCAACCTTTTCGAGCTTGTAGGCTTGCAGCTTTGCTTCTTCAACTCTGCGATTGGAAGATTCCTGTATGGTCCGTATCCGCTCTTCGGCCTTTTCGGCCTTGGCTTGCGCCTCTTCAAGCAGATCCTCTACTTCAGCAATCTTCTCGTTCGCTTCCTTGACCTCGGCAATCCGCTGTTCGTCTATTCGCTCGGCCAGCTTTGAAGCTTTGAGCACTCTACCTTCCAACTCATCAACCTTGCTTTCAAGCAGGGCGATTTTACCTCGCAGTTCCGCGTTTTCTTCGCGTACCCGCGCTTCATCCTTTGATACCACGTCGTCTGCAGCAGGAAGATCCTCTAGTATGGCATCCAACGCCACCTGGACATCTTTCACGTTCTCGAACGTCCGGTTGAGCATGAGTTTACGAATCGATTCCGCCATCGGATGTCCCGAAATGGCCCGCTCGATATGAAGACCATGCGCGGCCATCTTCGCCATAGACAACGCCTTATCTCGCTGCTCAACGGCCTCCGCCACTTCCAGCTCTTTTGCCTTCATGGCGTCACGTACCACTGCATCACTCAGATCCGTGCGATATTCGGAGACCAGATCGGCTATCGCCGCCAACACAGCCTTTGCACCGCCGATCTCGGGATCGCTACCGATCTCTTCACGGAGTTGTCTTTCGAGCCCTTCTCGCTGTTCTACCAGTGCATCTTTCAACTTGCGCTCAAAGTTCTCGGACAGCTCCGCAACCACGGATTCCCTAAGTGCTTTGGCGTCCTTGTCATCCGCCGACTCCGTGAGTGCACCTTCGCCACCCTTCAAGGATTCGGCGATCTCTGGAAACTCATCCATGAACATCTTGGCGATTGAGGGATCATCCAAGTCCTCTGTGTAGATGGCTGGCACTGCCGACCTCACCGCCGGGTCCGCGACGAAATCGTAGGTTTTTAACGAAAAATCGTCCTGGACCACCTCAGCCTCGTTATTGCCGTCCCCCGGCGCAGTAGAGCCAAATCCTCGACTGGAAACGCCAACCTCTATACCCGCATCGATCAGGGCTTTCAGAATCTTGCCTTCCGGTGTGCCCAGTATTTCGGCTTCGCCAATCACAATGCCATCTTTGATTTTCAACGACGTTATCACATGACTCGCCCGCTTCAAGGAAGTTCGACCGTCTTGCGGGTGGTCTAACTCACCTAGCACTCGGCGTCGTTTCATATCCGGTTCGAGCTTCTTTATTTCCCGAAGCATCAGCTTCTCCGGATACGTCCTGCCGTTGTCGGTCGGAGTACCTACCCGGCCGAATTCGCCTCGAGCTATGAGCTTGCCACCCGTGCCCTCAACCAGAGCCAGTTTCGACGGAATTGCCTCAACCAAAAGAGTTTTGCCCATCTTATCCCCATTTTCTCCAGCTCTTGTGCCGGAGACCTGATTTTCGAGCAAGTGGGTTGCGGTCGAGCTTTCGGCTCGCTTCGGGACTGATTTTGCGATCCGTTTGGTTGCCATCCATTCGCGTATGTTTGCGTTGCGACTCAAAACCAACCAACTCCAATCTTCCCGAAGTGTACGCCGTTCTCCTCTTCCGCTTACCACTCGGCCTCGGGGCCGCCAGTTCCTCTGGCAAGCGGCCTACTCGTTTCCCAGCTCTCCGTCCTCGACCTTGGCAAAGGACTTGGTTATCAGCTTCAATACCGGTTCCAGTTCCGCGATGAATTCGTTGTCGTCCATCACGTCCTCGTCGAGCCGTCCGACCTCGAAAGCGTCGATCAGCGTATTTGCCGCATCCTCGTAGATTTCGTACACGGACTTGTCCGCGAACTCCTCGTTCAAGAGATTGAGGATCACAATGACCCGCTCTACGATCTCGTCCCGCAGCCCCGAGCGCGAGGTAGTCATACCCTCTGTTACCTGCATCAGCTCTTGCGCGAACGGCGACATCAAGCTCTCGCCACGCCGCCTGGCCAAGCGATCCGACCTCATGATCGACCTGCGACCGCTTCCCATGCGCCGCCACAGCTTCTTCAGGCGACCCTCTCGTTTGAGCTTGCCGACCGATCCGACCGCCGCATGGGACGGTACACAGGGACGCCTGCCCGGCCCCTCTCCGATGGCACGTTTACCCGTCGGGCACTTGAACACGGTCTCCTTGGTCATGGAGCCGGAACGGTATTTTCTCATCCGCTTCGCCGCCCCGCCCACGATCTTGCGAACCACGCTCTCCGCCATCTTCCGCAGCGCCGGGTTGTTCTTGGGAAGCTTCTTGAGCTTCAGCTCGGAAAGCAGCTCGTCGAAGTCTTCCTTCTGCATGGCCTCGAACGGGAGAGCATCGATCCGGTCCAGAAGCTCCTTGGTGACGTATGGGCCGTCGATGGGATCGTTGGCATCCTCTTTCTTGACGCCGCGTTTCCGCTTGGACTCCATCGGTTCTTCTTCCTCATCGTCATCGGTCCAGTCGTCCTCGCCGTCGTCATCCTGTTCCTTGCGGATTTTCCGCTTGGCTTCTTTCACCGCACGACGTTTCTTGGATTCGGTTTCTACCTCGTCCTCTTCTTCGTCGTCGTCGCTATTGTCCCAGCCGATGACCTCCTCGCCGTCCTGCTCCTTGCGATACCGACGGACACTCCGCTTGCGCGACTCGGACTTCTCTTTCTCATCCTCGTCGTCGTCTTCACCGTCTTGCTCGGATTTCTTCTCGTCGTCTTCGGAATCATCCTGCTCGCGCTTCACGGACCGACGCTTTCTGGACTCGTATTTCTCTTTCTCGTCATCTTCTTCGTCGTCTTGTTCGGACTTCTTTTCGTCATCTTCTTCGTCGTCTTCGCCATCTTGCTCGCGTTTCAGCGACCGCTTGGCCTTTCGGCTTTCTTTCTTGACCACGCGCTTGCGCTCGGTCTTTTCCTCGCCGTCTTTCTCGTCATCTTTCTCGCCGTCTTGCTCTTCCTTCTCATCCTCGTCATCGTCGCCGCAGCCTTGCTCGGATTGCACACCGGCCCGGCGAGCGGTTTCGTTCATATCGATAGGAAGACCAAGTTCGCGGAAATCCTCTTCCAAAGTCGTTCTCACTACAGGCTGTTTCATTTGCATTACTCCTTGCTTGTTGGCAGTGCTCGACCTTTCATATACTCGAACACAATTGCCATGGTTCTTGCTCGGTCGGCCAATTGATCATGTGCCTTCGCAATCATGGGCAAACCAGAACGCCCAAACAACTTATCGGCCTTACCAAGCAAGTCAACAACGACTTGCGATTCAGCAAGCAGCGAGTCACGGACGGCACCTAAAAACTCTTGTTTCTCCCCAAAAGACAAGCCCGTGCACCCCGTTGAAACTTCGGCGAACACAGACCTTAAGATACCCATGGATTCTCTGATCTCCTTTTCAAAGTCAACCAGTCGGGTCTCTGCAATCTTCGCGTAGTACGTCTTCGGCACGCGCCCCTCAATCTCCCGAATCCGCCCATGAAGGGATGTCCTGATTCGGTCGATATTGGCCTCGTACATTTTCGTCCAGTCGTTTTCTGCAATAGACTCTTCTATTTTGG
>JAQUQE010000016.1 GCA_028716225.1 Dehalococcoidales bacterium
GTAGCCTTTACAATGGACGTCTATAGCCATATAATAAGCGGGATGCAAGAGGATGCTATGGCGCTGTTGGACGAAGTGCTGCCCGCGGGGGTAAATAGAAAATCCGTCGCCAATTTGTCGCCAACTTATTGAGATTTAGCTTTAACTGCCAGCGTAGCTCAGTGGTAGAGCAGCGGTTTCGTAAACCGCTGGCCGTCGGTTCGAATCCGACCGCTGGCTCCATCAGAAACCAGATGGAATAAGTAAGCGCTGCTAAGCAACTCCGTCATCAACATCCACCCAGAGATAGAGGCTCTCGTAGACCCCGTCCTGGCCCTGCCGGTACAACAGGAACTCTACTTTCTGCCGGTCGCCTATCCGATCCGGAGTAAACGCCACCTCATTCTCCCATTTCTGGTCGGGCTCAAGCTGCACCCTCTCTATCCCGCCGGAAATCACGCCGTCTGCCCTTATTTCTAGGCGGTAGCTTAGCGCCGCTTGCTCCCGGTTGACAATCCCCACAATCACCCGGGCCTCCTCTCCTACCGCCAGCTCCCCGGGATAATCGGCAGCCTTGCCCTCCGGCCCCAAGAGGTAAAACTCGGTATATCTCTCCGGATTCGGCGGATGGGCGATGGTATAACCCAGCATACCTACCGCCCCTGCCAAAGCAGCTATCAAGACAGCGGTTAATACCTTATCACGAATACTCGAACCCTTAATCATACCGGAGCAATGACTTACTTTCCCTTACTCAGGCTCATACCGGCACCTTTCTGATACCTGAAACCTTTATACACCCGCATAATTGCACTGTCAACCCGGCTATCACATGGGGCATTCCGACCTAAACGTTTATTTAGAACTATTGAATCGGCAAGTAAAGGCAACTATAATCAGGATAAGTAGTGTCAGGTATTATCACAACCGGGAGCGTGACATGGGGGCTATCCAGCGAGTTCACCAGAAGATTATTGCCGGTATCCCGGCCTACAACCAGGAGAACAAAATAGGCGAGGTAATTCGTAAAGCCTCAAAGTATGTCGACGCAGTTATCGTTGCCGACGACGGCTCGGCGGACGATACCGCCCGGGTTGCCGAAGCCGCCGGGGCTACAGTGATAAGAAGTGACTCAAATCACGGTGCAGGGCAGGCAACTCGAACCTGCTTTACGACAGCTAAAGACAGAAATGCCGACCTACTGGTTACGCTCGATAGCGACGGGCAGCATAATGCGGAAGAGATTCCCTTGGTGACAGCGCCTGTTATTGAAGGGAAAGCCGACCTTGTTATCGGATCAAGGTTCCTTAATGATAACTACAATATTCCCCGCTACCGCAGATTTGGCATTAGTATCATAACATCACTGTTTAATATTGGTTCAAAAATAAAGGTGAGCGACTCCCAGAGCTGCTTCCGCTGCTACGGCAGAAAAGCTCTAAGCTGCCTTAATATTTCCGAAAGAGGGTTCGCCTTCAGCATCGAGCTACTGGTACAGGCGCGCCGGGAAGGGCTGGCGATTGCGGAAGTGCCTATCTCATGCGTTTATGATTCCGCCAGTCATAGCCGCAACCCGGTCGTGCACGGCGTAGAGGTGGCCATTGCCGTGGTCAGGCTGAGGCTGAAGCGCAAGAAAAGGTATTATTGATGCCCGTCGGGTAGCTACTCTGCAAATGAATGGTTTCCCGTCGCATATCACATGGGAAATCTGAGAGCTGGATTATGAATATTCTTTTTGTACACGAGGTCGACTGGCTTAAGAAGGTGGTGCTTGAGTTCCACAACCTCTCCGAGGCCCTATCGCTTCTCAACCATCACGTCTATGCCATCGATTATGAGAGTATGTGGCAAAGAAACGGCCACTTGGGCCTGGACAGTCTCAAAACAAAGGAGATTGATGGGGTCTCCCGGGCAATTCCGGGAGCATCCGTTACCCTGAGACGCCCCGGTTTCATCCGGATCCCCGGCCTGAGCCGTCTATCGGCCGGCATCACCCACTACCGGGAAATCCAGCGGACAATAAAGGAAAATGGTATCGATGTTATCGTGCTCTACTCCGTACCTACCAACGGATTACAGACGATACGCCTGGCCAGGAAATCCGGCATCCCCGTCGTCTTCCGGTCGATAGATATCCTGCACCGTTTGGTACCCAACGCCGCACTGCGGCCACTGACCATAACCCTGGAGAGGAAGGTCTATTCACAAGCCGATCTGGTCCTCCCCAATACTCCCCGATATTTACAGTACGTTCTGGGCATGGGAGCTGTCGAGTCAAGGGTTGAGCTGATTCTCATGCCAATTGATACCGGCATTTTCCACCCCTCTGTTGACTGCTCCGCAATACGCCGGCAGTGGGGGTTCAGTGAGAAAGACCGGATAATCCTGTTCATCGGGACCCTGTTTCGCTTCAGCGGGCTCGATGGCTTTATCCGCAGCTTTCCCCGGGTTATCGAAAACTCGCCGGATGCCAGACTAATGATTGTCGGCGACGGTCCGCAACGACCCGAGCTCGAGAAAATAATCACTGAACTCGGCCTGGAGAGACGGATTACCATCACCGGGTTTCAACCCTACCCGACCATGCCTCAGTTTATCAGCCTGGCCGACGTATGCATCAACACTTTTCTTAATACTGATGCCACCAGGGATATCTTCCCGGGCAAGATTGTCCAGTATATTGCCTGCGGCAGACCGACAGTGGCTACGCCCCTGCCGGGAATAACGACGCTGCTTCCCGGTGAATCTCACGGGGTTATTTATGCCGATAGCAGCGACGATATGGCTGGAGAAGTGGTTGGCCTGCTGAGGTCGCCTGAGCGCAGGCAGCAGATGGGACAGGCCGGGGTCCATTATGTAAAGCAGGCACACGAGCAGCAGAAGATAGCCCGCCAGTTGGAAGCGGAGCTGGAAGAAGCTATTGAAAGGAAACGCGCGGCAACCACTACTCAAAAGGTGCGCCATGAAAATACGGGGTGAAGTGTTAATATCGAGATTATATAAATATATGACGTGTAGTCTAGCACCATTCCATAAATATTCAGGAAAGAGGTAAAAATGGCAAAAATTCTTGTAACCGGGAGTAAAGGTTCTCTGGGAAAACCACTGGTGAAGGAACTTAAAAGACGCGGCCACGAAGTCTGGCAGGTTGATTTGCAGCACCACCTGGATGATAATTACTTAAGGGCCGACATAAGTTCTTACCGGCAGATGGAACGCGTCTTCCAGCAACGCTACGATTACGTATACCATCTGGCTGCGGAGTTTGGACGGATCAACGGCGAAGAGTACTATGATACTCTGTGGCAGACCAATGTCATCGGCACCAGGAATATCCTGGAGTTGCAAAAGCAAAAGGGATTCCGGCTGATTTTCGCCTCTTCCTCGGAAATCTACGGAGAAGTGGATGCAGACATTCTCTCCGAGGAATTGCCGCTGTATCAATCTATCATTCAACTTAACGACTATGCCATCAGCAAGTGGGTGAACGAGCTGCAATGTATGAATTTCGAGAAGCGTTTCGGTTCGGAAATCGTACGGTGCCGCTTTTTTAACGCCTATGGCCCCGGTGAACATTATAACAATTATCGCAGTGTTGTCTGCCTGTTCTGTTACCGCGCTTTGCATGATCTGCCCTACCAGGTTTACCAGAACTATAACCGGGTATTTATGTATATTGATGATTTTATCCCCACGCTGGCTAATGTGGCGGACAGATTTACCCCCGGCGAACTCTATAATATCGGGGGCCACGAATACAGAGGAGTAGAAGACCTAAGCAAGGTAATCCTCGACTATCTCGGACTGGATGATTCCAGGGTGGTCTATTTACCCCAGGATGTCCACAACGTCAAGAATAAGAGGCCCGACATCACCAGGGCACGCCAATTTCTTGGTCACGATCCCAGGATAACCTTAGAGGAGGGTATTCCCAGGACTATTGAGTGGATGCGCAAGGTTTATGCCGATGCAGTTAAGCATTAACTCTGAGTACGGGTGGTAGCTTATGATGACAGAGTCAACGGAGATAGGTTAATGCTGGTAGTCTATGTTGCTGGAGCCAGGCCAAACTTTATGAAGATCAGCCCGCTGATGCAGGCTATGAAGGACCAGGGGGATTTTGAATCCGTTCTGGTACATACCGGACAGCATTATGACCATAACATGTCCAAGATCTTCTTCCAGGATCTGGCTATTCCTGCACCGGACTTTCACCTTGGCGTCGGCTCCGGTTCGCAGGCATGGCAAACAGCGGAAATAATGGTGCGCTTCGAAAAGGTGCTGGCCGAAATAAATCCGAATTTGATTTTGGTGGTCGGTGATGTAAATTCTACCCTCGCCTGCAGCTTGGTAGCTGCCAAACTGGGCATTCCTATCGCCCATGTTGAAGCCGGCCTCCGTAGTTTTGACCGTTCTATGCCGGAAGAAATCAATCGTCTGGTTACCGATCAACTTTCGGACTATCTCTTTACCACCTGCGTGGAGGCTAATGACAATCTTGAGCGGGAAGGCATTAGCAAGGAGAAAATCTTCTTCGTTGGCAATGTGATGGCGGACAGCCTACTGGCGAATCTAGCGGCAGCTAAACAGTCGGATATACTTAGCCGCCTCGGTATTGAGAGCAGTAAATATATCGCCATAACCTTGCACCGTCCCGGCAACGTGGAAAACCGGGAAAGGCTGGGCAATATTTTTCACGCTCTTAATACGATACAGCAGAAGCTGCCTGTCATATTCCCGGCTCACCCGCGTACACGCAAGCAAATAACGGGATTCGGCTTTAGCGAGCAAGCCAAAGAGATGGTTAACCTGCATCTGATTGAACCGCTCGGTTATCTTGACTTTCTGTCTCTTATGAGCCAGAGCAGGCTGGTACTTACCGACTCAGGCGGCATTCAAGAAGAAACCACCGTACTTGGCATACCTTGCCTGACCCTGCGGGACAACACGGAACGCCCGGCAACTATTACCGAGGGAACCAACACAATTGTCGGCAGCGACCCGGACCGCATTGTAGGTGAAGCGATGAAGATTCTGGAGGGGTACGTAAAAGCAGGTCAGATACCAAAGCTGTGGGACGGGCGAGCCTCAGAGCGGATTGTCGCTATTCTGGAAGAGGAAGGGCGGCGGAAGATGATCAGCAAAGGCGATATAAAAGCAAAAGATACAGGAGCCCTACTATAATGAAAATCCTGCAGGTATTTGATTTCTTTTCTCCGCATGGCGGCGGTACAGTTGATGTCGTGTACAAGCTATCCCGTGCCCTGACGAAGAGAGGACATGAAGTTACGATATATACCAGCGATTATAAATTAGACCGGGAGTATATTAACTCCCTTCCCGAAGTAAATGTACGTCTTTTTCACTGTATCTCAAGCCTAGCCTGCTTTTACCTGACGCCGGGGATGGTGATGGAAACAAAAAGACGTCTTAGAGAATTCGATATCATACATTTGCATTCCGCCCGAAGCTTCCAGAATATAGTGATACACCATTACGCTAAAAAGTATGGCATCCCCTACGTGCTGGACACCCACGGCTCTCTCCCCCGCGCCGTTGCCGGCGAGGGGAAATTGAAGCCCATGCTCAAACGGCAGTTTGATATTGCCTTTGGCAACCGGATATTAAGGGACGCCCACAGGCTCATTGCAGAGACTGAAGTAGGAGTTAAAGAGTATATCCAATTTGGAGCAAGTGAGGATAACGTAGCCTTAATACCCCCACCCTTCGATACGGAGTGGTTCTCTAAACTACCGCCATCCGGTCTGTTCAGAAAGAAATATGGCATCACGGAAAAGAAAATTGTCATGTTCCTGGGCAGGATAAACCGGATAAAGGGGCTTAGCTTCCTGCTCGAATCTTTTAACGAGTTAAGTAAATTGAGGGATGATGCCATTCTGGTAATAGTAGGAAATGACGATGGCTATCAATCCACTTTAAAAAGCGAGATAGCAGAACTAAATCTATCCGATAAGGTCTTGTTCACCGGATTTCTGAGCGGTCAGGATAAACTATCGGCACTGACAGATGCCGACGTGTTTGTTCAGACCTCCATTTATGAATATGGCACTAGAGTTACTTTTGAGGCATTATTGTGTGACACTCCCATCATAGTCACTAAAAATACGAGTGCTAGCGAGAATGTGAAGAAAATTAACGCCGGGTACTTAGTAGAATACGGTAATAAAAAGGAGTTACAGGAGGCTCTACAGCATGTATTGGACAATCCATCTGAGGCTAGATATCAAACGCGAGGGGCAAAGGAATATATAAAAGCAAATTTGTCCTTAGAGAAAGGGATTGAGAAATACGAGCATCTCTACACCAACTGCATTGCTGCTAATAATAAGACAAAATAAAAATGAACAAGCTCGGTACATATAACATTGGTAGCGGGTAAGAAGCAAGTGTCAGAGAACTGGCAGCTAAAATAATTAGTGTTACTGGTTCCCTATCTAAACTAGTCCTGAATGGAAAGGGTATAGGACGCCTTTTCAGATTATTCTTAGCTATAACGAGAGCAAGGGAAGTACTCGGTTATTCCCCCGTACACTTGAAGAAGACCTATCAAAAATCATGAACAATTGAATACGGAGGCGTTAATTTTATGAAGATATTGATAACCGGGGGAGCTGGATTCATCGGCAGTCATCTGTGTGAGAAGTACACTAAGGAAGACCATACCATTATCTGCCTGGATAACTTTATGAGTGGCGACTTGATGAATATCAGGCATCTATTAAACAACCGAAACTTCAAACTAGTAGAAGGTGATATCAGAGACTTTGCCCTGCTGGAAAAGGTAATGCGTGATGTCGATGTGGTATTTCATTTGGCGGCACAGGTACATGTCGACAGGTCATATATCGAACCCGTCCTCACCTATGAAGTAAATGTAAGGGGAACACAGAATATTCTGGAAGCAGCCAGACTCTGCGATGTTAAGAAGATAGTCTTTGCCTCCACCAGTGAGGTATATGGCTCGGCCCAGTACTCACCTATCGATGAAAAGCACCCCTTGAATGCTCCCCATCCCTACGGTGCCAGTAAGATTGCCGCCGACAGGATGTGCTTTGCCTATATTCAGACCTACGGAATGAACATCTCCGTCGTCAGACTGTTCAACATCTTCGGCCAACGTCAAAGAGACGTCGGATATGGCGGCGTCATATCCATCTTTACCAGAAGAATCCTGAAGAATATGCCTCCCATTATCTATGGCGACGGTCTGCAAACAAGAGACTATACCTACGTAGATGATGCGGTCAGAGCCTATGACTCAGTCCTGAAGTATAGTGACCCGATAGCCGAGCCGATAAATTTCGGCAGCGGTCGGGAGGAATCTATAATCGCTCTAGCCGATATGCTCATCGACCTGGCCGGCAAAAAGGGAGAAATAAGACCGATCCATGTCGAGCCCAGAATCGGAGAGGTCAAGCGCCTTATCGCCAACTCGACAAGGGCAAAGGACCTGATGGGGTGGCAACCGCAGTACAAACTGGAAGAAGGACTGAAAAAATTCGTCCAGTGGTACAAAGACTACGGATTGGAGAGAGGATTGGCATCGGATGAAATCAACACACCGCTCCGTCAATGACAAGGCAATTTCAGATATTCCGCCAGCGACTCTGTGGTCGCTATACGCAACAATGCTCAAAATACGCTGTATCGAGGAGAGAGTGGCAGAGTTGCTCTGCCCCACCCCGGAGATAGTATGCCCGGTACACCTCTACATCGGCCAGGAAGCCGTAGCGCCTGGCTTATACCAGGGTGGCAACTGACTACGCGATTATATAGCTCTATTGAAGCAGTTTGTCTCAGCGGAACGGATACAGGTTACCAGGATAACTGATAGTGCATGGCCGGTAAAACCATGGAACCAATGGAGTGCCGTTATTGAGGTTACCCTTTAATGAGTGAAATGAAAAAGGTTCTGATCATAACCTATCTACCCTACGCCACCCCTCGCATAACGGGTCTAGCTAAATACCTTCCTGACTTTGACTGGGATCCTCTTATCATGACTCCTCATTGTTTTAGAAGAACGGACCTGGAATTGAGGCTTATAGAAACACCTTACCGGGATGCATTTAGCTTATTGAGAAGAATACTTGGCCTGAAACCAGGTGAGGATGACTTAAGGAGACAAGTAAAGGCACGGTTTGGCGTTAATTCCAAGAAATCATTGCTGGATTATATCTTGACTGCCGGCGGAGCGATATTAAACTATCCGGATGCCGAAAGAGGGTGGAAATCTTTTGCTATCAGTGAAGGTAGCAAGATAATAGAGAACGAAGGCATAAACGCTATAATAAGCAGTTCCTCGCCGGTGACCAGCCATCTTATCGCTAAGGAGCTAAAAACTAGATATAAAATACCCTGGGTCGCTGACCTCCGTGATCTTTGGTCACAGAACCATAATTATTACTACGGACCTTTAAGAAGACTTATAGATAGGAGGTTGGAACTCAAGACCTTAGCTAAGGCAGATGCTATAGTAACCGTCTCACAACCATGGGCAGAAAAGCTAAGCACCCTCCATAAGGGGAAAACAGTTTATGCCATTACCAGTGGCTTTGACCCAGCAGAAATCAATATCCCACCTGCGAGTTTAACACCTAAGTTCACGATAACTCACACGGGTAGCATCTACCCGGGAAAGCAGAACTTCTCCAAGTTTTTTACCGCTCTACGAGACCTAATCTCTGATGGGACAATAGACCGAAATAATTTTGAGGTCAGACTCTACGGACCAGAGCAAGCATGGTTGACTTTAGAGATAAGAGAATACAGACTAGGAGACATCGTAAGACAATACGGGATGATGTCGAGAAAGACCGCTATAGCGAAACAGAGGGAGTCTCATTTGTTATTACATTTGAGTTGGGAAGGTTGTGAGCAGGCAGGGTATTCGTATAAACTCTTTGAATACCTCGCAGCACGAAGACCTATAATTTCTATCGGGTTGGGTAACGATATGACCGAAGAGTTGCTTAACGAAACCAAAGCTGGCGTGCATTTTAGCACTTTAGACGATATTAAGTGTGAGTTAACTAAGTTATATCAAGAGTACAGTCTAAGTGGGGAGATTTCCTATGGAGGGAATGAATCAATAATTTGTAGATATGACCACCGAGTAACAGCGATGAAATTTGTCGAAACTCTCAATAGGGTAGCATGATCCTTCTTAACTATGGTGTCAAAAGAGATGAGAAAACAGTTTATATATAACAATATTCGATGCGGCGATTTCCACGTGCATACGAGTTATACGGATGGACAAAGTAACGTAGCCGAATACTGCGAAAGGGCTCGGCAGAATGGATTAAAAGTGATCGCTTTTACAGAACATGTCAGAAAGATCATCACGTACAACTATCAGGAATTGTTGTCCGACATAAGAAAAGCACGAAATAAATTCGGGGACATTAAGATATTATCCGGTTGTGAGGCAAAAGTCTTAAACATATATGGTGAACTAGATGCACCAGGTGAAGTCTTAGAGCAATGTGACGTTGTTGTAGGAGTCTTTCATGGTTTTGAATGTAGTAACAGAAAGGAATATTTATCAGCATTAGTGGCAATGCTACAAAATCGCTTCGTGAGTATATGGGGACACCCGACACTATTCTTAAGCAGAAAATCGATTGAATTAGAAGAAAGAGAAATTAAGAATATAGTTGATGTTTGCATAAAAGAAGGTGTTTTTATTGAGAGAAATATTAAGTATGGCCTTCCCGATGCAAGGTTCATAGAGTTGGCAGTCAAAAGCGGCGCTAAGTTTATTGTCAGCAGTGATGCGCATGACGTAGACGAGCTATTGACTACAGATAGATTAGTTGAGGAATGGAATTGGATAGACAGAATGTGCTAATCCCCGGTGCTGGTGGTGCAGCTGGTCTAGGAGCAATAAAATCACTACGACTTTGTGGTTTTGAAGGTAGGATAGTAGCGACAGACGCAAATGCTCTTTCTTCTGGTTTATATTTGGCAGACTGTAGCTATGTTGTGCCATTTGCTGATAACTACTCCTTTATTACAGAAGCAACCAAGATCATTGAAAATGAACGAATAGATACAATTATGCCAACTTCTGGCTCCGATCTTATACCTTACTCGAAAAACAAAAAGTCTATTGAGGAAAAAGGTATCATCGTTGCTATGAGCGATTACCAAGTAATTGAAAGTTGTTTGGATAAATTAAGGTTTTATCACCAGCTGAAGAACAAATTCAATTTACCTTATACAACTACCGATCAATCCGAGATTAATGCTTTCCCCTGTATAGTCAAACCTATTTGGGGAAAGGGGAGCAAGAATGTATTTACATGTCATTCCAAAGCGAATTTAGAGAACATTCTATTGAAAAATCATGATATGGTAATTCAAGAATATCTCCCAGGCAAAGAATACAGCATTGACGTATTATCTGACCTAGAAGGTAAACCTCTATTAGCAATACCAAGGGAGCGAATTGAGGTAAAAGCAGGCATAAGTTTTAAGAGTAGAATAGTCTTGGATAATGTAATAGCGAAAGAATGCTTACGAATAGCGGAGTGCTTATCAATAAAAGGACCATCGTGTGTCCAAATGAGATGTGATAAGAAGGGGAAACCTAGAGTTGTGGAGGTTAATCCTCGAATTGGTGGCGGTACAATATTGACTACATACGCAGGGGTAAACTTTCCTGAACTCGTTCTGGCAATGGCCAGTGCCAGTAGTTACAAAATACCAAAGCTAAAAGAACTTAAGGAGATAACAATGTTAAGGTATTATGAGGAGGTAATTCTGGACGCGAAAGGTAGAGTGATGAAGTTATGAAAATTTTAGCCTTTGGCGCGCATCCTGATGACGTAGAAGTTGGCATGGGAGGAACTATAGCTAAATATGCAAAAGCTGGGCATGAAGTGTTTATTGTAGTAACTTCCATACCCAATCGAAAGGAGGTAAGACGGAGGGAGGCTATGAAGTCAGCAAGAATATTGGGTGCTGAGCTAATAGTCTTAGATATCGAACCTGAGAAGCTAATATTCGATCGTGAACTCGTGCGTAGGTTTGATGAGGTACTCATGGAGTATTTGCCTGATATCACTTACACTCATTGGAACCACGACTCCCATCAAGACCACGTAGCAGTTGCAAATGCTGCAATTGCGGCGACCAGGGGAAATAATTGCTCCCTGTATATGTATGAGCAGACTATTCCGGGTGGTATTGTCCCCTACGGCTTCATGTTACAATCCTTTGTAGACATCTCAGAAGTAATTGACCTTAAGATAGACAGTATTAGTGAGCACAAATCACAGGTCAAGTTAAACGGGGAATGGTGGCTGTACGGGATAAGAGGTAGAGCCATGTATCACGGTTACCAAATCAATGTTAAATTCTCTGAAGCATTTGAGGTAGTAAGGGAGATTAAACAGATATAAATCCCACAAGTCATTCTTTATAGATACTCTTCTGATTTGCATGGATTTCTAAGGAGATGATAATGACTGGGAGAAGTATTACCACCTCACCGGATAAATGGTTCGGCCCGATAGCAGCGGTGGTTGCCATCACCAGCATATCGGTAGTCCTGGACATTCCCGTCTTAAAACAGCTCTCCGGTTTTATCTTTCTAACTTTCGTTCCAGGCTTTCTTTTCCTCTCTATACTCAAGCTGAACAGGCTCGGAATAGCTGAGAAACTGGCTCTCTCGGTAGGTTTAAGCATCGCCTTCACCATGCTCTTCGGCTGGGCATTTAACAGCTCAGCGTTTGCCCTTGGCGACACCAAGCCTCTTGGAACCAACACCTTATTGATATCATTCAGCACCGCCATTATTATTATGGCCGTCATTGCTTATGCGATAAACGGGGAATCAACTTTCGCCAACCTTGTTCCCAGACTGACCGTAAGAGAGAAGCTGTTCCTGATTGTACCATCGGTATTCCCCCTGCTCAGCATATTCGGTATGTACACTATGGAGGCAACCTCAAGTAATTTATTCTTAATCCTCCTGCTCTTCCTGATCCTAGCCTATATCGTCTTTTTATCTTTTTACCACCGGCAGGCATCGGAAAGGATAGTCCCCATCGCCATATTACTGATCAGTATCTCGCTGGTGCTTATGCTGGCGCTGCGGTCAAGCCATATCCTCGGTTCCGACATTCACGAACTGTATTACCTCTTTCAAACCACTCTACAGGAAGGGCACTGGAGAATAGTCGGTTACGGAACGCTGGATGCCTGTTTGAGCGCCTCTATCCTGCCCGCAATTTATCAGTCATTTCTGAACATCAACCCGGAGTACCTGTTCAAACTCATCACCCCCCTTCTTTTCTCCGTTTCTCCGCTGGTGATATATATTACCGCACGGAAATACATCGGCAGTATTTACGCTCTGGTAGGCTCTTCACTATTTATGGCACAAACTGCCTTCTTATGGACAACAGGAGCCAACACCACCAACCTTGCCATTCTCTTCTTCGCCATCGTGGTTATGGTTATGTTCCACCGGGATATCGGCGAGCTTAACAAGAGGATCCTATTTATCGTTTTTGCAGTCGCTACCATTGTGTCACACTACGGAACAGCGTATATCTTCTTCTTTGTCCTACTGCTTACCTGGTTGGGAATAAAAATAGTACCCATAGTACTTAAGAGAAAGACCAGCACCTCGCCCGAAAACAACATCATCATAGAAGACCACTCATCAACTCCACCAGGGGTGAGTAACATCTCGAACAACAGCATCGCGACATCTCCTTCACCGGACCTCGGCGCTTCTCACTCTTATCTACGAAAGGGCGTAACAGCAGCTACGGTAACACTATTCTTCGTTATGCTCTTTTTTTGGTACAGCCAGGCAACTCAGGGGGCCTTTACTGCCGGCGTGACATTTATTGAAACGACCTTCGCCAATCTACACAACTGGTTTCTGCTCGAGTCCAGAGGTTCTACCATTACCACCGCCGTGGGGGAGGAAATAGCCTCTATTCCGCAGAAGATACGGCTGCTTTTCTCCTGGCTTACCCTAGCCCTCATCGCAACAGGCGTATTGAGCACCATAGTAAGATACAGGAGGACTATTGCCACCCGCCGGCCTGTAGAGAACAAGCCTGATTATTTACGTTCCCGGTTCGAGATGGAATACATCATCTTAACCCTAGCATGCAGCCTGATACTGGTAATTACCGTTATCGTCCCCTATGTATCACAGGGTTATTCCATGGAGAGGACATATTTCCAGGCACTGGCTGTCCTGTCTCCTTTCTTCGTCATCGGGGGCATTACGATAGCCAGGTGGCTTAGAGCAAGAGCCTACGCGATTGCCCTCCTCGTGCTAGTACCTTTCTTTATGTGCACTACCGGTACGATGTACCAGGTGTTTGACCAACCAGTCTCAATGGTCCTCAACTCGGCAGGCAGTGAATATCAGCTCTGGTACGTGCACAACCAGGACTCTCACGCCGCCCAATGGCTAGGCCAGCATACCAAAGGGCAGGAGCGCATATACTCCGGATCATGGCCGGGACCGCGTGTGCTGGAAAGTCAGGGCATGATAGAAAGGAATCGCACATTCATAGACCGGGAGATTCCACTCGCGGATTGGGATCCCGCCAGTATACACGGAAATATTTACCTTAGATACACTGACATTACTCTCAATAGCGTTGTAGAAGAACACCCGGAAATATTTGTTGACAAGAGCAAAATCTATACTACCAATGGCTCAGTGGTATACAGGTAAGGAATACTCCAGATAGAATCTAAGAGCAACTGTCCTGGTTCTCAGGGGAAGGTCAAATCTAGCTGTATACTTACAGTTCTCAATGATTCTTGAACGGTTTATACTTACCAAAGCTATAGAGTTTAGGAAAGATGACTTTACGCAGCTCTTCGATGGCAAATAGCCCTCCGGCAGCCAGTACCACGATGCCCCATTCGGTCAGCGTTAGCGGAACGGTACCGAAAGCCGCCTGCATGAATGGTGCATAAACTACCGCAATCTGCAATAGCACCGCCAGACCGATAGACAATACCAGGGCACGGTTACGGAAGATACCCAGCCTGAATACCGTATGCTCATCGGAGCGGGCACTGAAAGCCGTAAACCACTCACAAGCCACGATGGTACAGAAAGCCAGCGTCCGGGCTTCATCGATACTCATTCTGGCTTCAGCCCAGCGGAAGATCAGGAAAGTCCCCAGTCCGATCAGCACTGCCATCACCATCGTCCTTACGAATAGTCCGGAATACATAAGACCCACTCCGGGATGGCGGGGCGGTTGTTTCAGCTCATCACCGAATTTCGGTTCCATGCCGAGAGGAATATCTCCGGCCGTATCTGTGACCAGGTTAATCCAGAGAATCTGCACCGCCAGCAAAGGCGACTGGCCGATGAATACTAGGGTCAGTATCAGGGTAACCAGCTCACCCAAATTGGTGTTCAAGGTATAGAAAAGAACGTTCCTCAGCCGGTTGAAAATAGCCCTGCCTTCATCAACCGCCGATACTACGGAAGCGAAGTTATCGTCCGCCAGGACCATATCGCTGGCCTCCTTGGAGACATCCGTTCCGGCGATACCCATAGCAACCCCGATATCAGCCGCTTTTAGTGCCGGAGCATCATTGACACCATCACCGGTCATCGCCACGATTTCTCCATTGGCCTTGAGAGCGTTCACGATCCTCATCTTATGCAGCGGCTCGATTCGTGCAAAAACCGAAATATCTTTGATCTCATTGGCCAGATCCTCATCGCTCATCTTCTGCAGTTCAGCACCCGTTACCGCTCTTCCCGAAGGGAGCCCAATCTGGCCCGCCACCGATTCCGCGGTTATCTTATTATCGCCGGTTATCATCTTTACCTTAATGCCGGCCTGTTTGCATAAAGCGACCGCTTCTTTAGCCTCCTGCCGGGGCGGATCCGACATACCAGCCAAGCCGATCAAGGTAAGGTTATCCTGCACCTCATCCTCCGTCAATTTGTCCGACTTCTCGGGGAAATCACGGTAGGCCAGGGCAATCACCCTGAGGGCATCCTTACCCATATTCATAGCAGCTTCAGACACTGCCGCGTAATCGGACTCCGTAATATCTACCACCCGGCCGTTTTTGAGAATATGTCTACTGTAGGAGAGGATTTTCTCCACCGAACCTTTTATGAAAGCCGCTTTATGTCCCGCTTCGGAATGCAGCGTGGCCATATAATGCAGGGTAACCATGTATTGTTTTTCACTGGCAAAAGGAAGCTCGTCTTGCCGCGGATAGGCCTTCTCCAAATCGGTTTTGTTCAGGTCAGCTTTGGCAGCCGCTACCACCAGAGCTCCTTCGGTAGGGTCGCCAAATATCCCGTATTTCTCGACGCTCTTAGTAAGGGACGCATCGTTACAGAGAGCACCTGCCCGCAGCAGCAGCATAAGCTGGTCATCTTCCGCCGGGTCGATCTTTTCTCCATCCCGCCTGAATTCACCCTTCGGATCATAACCCTCACCGGTAAGTTCGATAAACCTGCCATCAGCATAAATCCTGCGGACAGTCATCTGATTCAATGTCAATGTGCCGGTCTTGTCCGAACAAATCACCGTGGCGGAGCCCAGGGTCTCTACGGCCACCAGTTTGCGGATAATAGCGTTACGGCGTGCCATCGATCGCATACCTATCGCCAGAACTACGGTCACCACGGCCGGCAAACCCTCGGGAATGGAGGCGACGGCTGCCGAGATTGCCAGCATAAAAAGCTCGAACAACCCCAGACCCTGGCGTAAACCGACTACTACCAACAGTGCACTAACCCCCAGGAAGACGAACACCAGATATCGGCTGAGCTTTTTGATGTTTCTCTGCAGCGGCGTCTCTTCCTGTTTGACTTCAGCCAGTCCGGTAGCTATCTTACCGATCTCGGTTGCCATACCGGTAAGTACCGCGACACCCATTGCCCTGCCGCTGGTAACAATCGTGCTCATGAAAAGCATGTTGGTCCTTTCGGCAATAATAGCATCTTCCGGTACGGGGGCAAGCTGTTTCTCCACCGGGATGGACTCTCCGGTCAGGGCTGATTCATTGACCTTCAGGTTGGCACTTTCCAGCAGCCTGACATCGGCCGGGACTTTATCCCCCGCTTCGAACAGTACGATATCGCCGGGGGCTATCTGGCGAGCCGGTATGGTCTCGATGTTACCGTTACGCCTCACTTTAGCTTTCGGCGCAGCCATCTCCAGCAGCGCTTCCATCGCTTTCTCAGCCCTGCCTTCCTGTAACGTCCCGATGACGGCATTGAGCACAATGACCCCGAAAATCACTATCGCATCTATGAAATGCTCCTGGCCGGTAAAGAACTGCGCCAGCAGAGAAATAATGCCGGCAGCGAGCAAAACGTAGATCATAGGGCTGCGGAACTGCCGCAGGAAGACCACAATCAGAGGAGTCTGTTTCTTGCCCACCAGTTCATTGGCACCGTACCGGATAACACGTTCTTTGGCTTCATTCTCGGTCAGACCGGAAATCCGGGAGCCGGTCTTCGTTAAGGCTTCTTGGCAGGGAAGATTGTGCCAGTTAGTTCCGGGGTTTTCCGTAGGAATGGGGCTATCCTGATTTTTGCTGGATTTCATGCCTTTAGCTCCAACAGAGTAGCTCCACCGATATAGTCTGTATCTTCAAAATAGCAGATAAGCAGAGCCGGAGAGCTATATTTTTACTATCTCGGCAGTGATCTCATCGCCAACAGTCAGTATTCCGAAAGAGTCCCTGGCACACCCCGGGTTAAATAACAGGCTGCCCCGGATAAACTCCTGATACGCCTGGTGCGAATGGCCGTAAATAATAATATCCACGTCATCGAACATCCCCCTCACTCTGCCGGTTATCCCCCAGGGCGCTCCCGAACCGTGGGTGAGTCCGAATCTCTTGCCGTCAACCAAGAATAGCTCTTTTTGCGGTAATATCCTCCTGAGTTCGCCTGAGTCCATGTTGCCGCAGACAGCTTTTACCGGCGCTATTGACTTAAGCCCATCGAGAAGGGCTTTTCCGGTGAAATCACCGGCATGGATAATCAAATCCACTCCGGCCAGCGCGGCTAGAATCGGAGCCGCCATTTCATTCAACTCCGCAACATGAGTATCCGAAACCACTCCGATCCGCACTGTTACCCCTCCATCCCATTCTCCGCTCCCTGTTCAAAGCCCGGCAAAAGGTGCTTCAGATGAGGGAAGCTGTCTTTCACATTGGGAAACCACATCGCCCGGGTAAAGACCTTGTCGAAGTCCGGCGCTAGAGTCAGTTCCAAATACTCCACCTCCCGCGCTCTCCGGTCAGCCTCCACCCTCTGGTCCACATTGAGCAGGGCTATCCGTGCTCCGTCACCGGCGGCATTGCCTACGGCATAGACCTCCTCCTGGGCACAATCGGGAAACATCCCTATTATCGCCGCCGACTCTTTATCGATACAACTGCCGAAGGCCCCCGCCAGAATAATCTTGTCCAGTTTATCAATACCCAGCCGACGCATCATCAGCCTGGCACCGGCATACATCGCCCCCTTGGCCAGCTGAATATTTCTTACGTCCTGCTGGCAGACCACAATATCCTGACCGATGGAGGTCTCTCCGGCCCAGGCAATGACAAACTCCGGCCCGCCCTCAGCCTTGCGCAGGCGAAGCGTGCCCACATCCGTGTTAAACCGACCGGTACGGTCGATAACGCCCGCGAGAAATAGCTGCGCCACCGCGTCAATGATACCCGAGCCGCAGATGCCGCTGGCCCCTACCTCATCCAAGTCGGTACTCCAGCCCTCCTTACCGATAACCTTAAAACGCACCTCACGGGTCTCCGGGTCTATTTTTACCTTTTCGATAGCTCCCGGCGCAGCACGCATCCCATACCTTATCTCAGCCCCCTCGAAAGCGGGGCCGGTAGCACATGACGCCGAGACAAGCCGGTCCCGGTTGCCCATTATTAGCTCTCCGTTGGTACCGACATCAATTATCAGTACCATGCTATCCTGACGGTAGGGCTCTTCGGCAATGAGCACCCCCACATTATCCGCACCTACGAAACCGGCCTCGACAGGCAGGAAATGAACGTAAGCCCCCGGGGATATTCTAAGCCCCAGTTCACGTGCCTTGATATCCAGTGAACGGTGCAACGCGGGAGGAAACGGCGACTGTCCGAGATACCCGGGATCAATACTCAGGAAGATGTGATGCATACAGGTATTACCGACAACGGCCATATCAACGATAGCGCTCCGCTTGATTCCGGCCCGGGCGGCAGCCTTCCCCGCCAGCTCATTGATCCCGCGGATAATAGCCCGGTTCATCACCTCCAGACCATCTTTACAGGTCATCGCATAGTTGATACGGGCTATCACGTCTTCACCATAGGATACCTGCGGATTCACCATAGATTCGGTAGCGATGACATCTCCGGTGGAAACCCGGCAGAGATAGGCCGCCACGGTGGTGGTACCGATATCCACCGCCAGCCCGTAGCTATTCCCGACAACTCCGGGCTCTACCCCGATGACTTCCCTGCCCATCCAAAGCGATACGGTTATCCTCCAACTACCCTGGCGTACCACCTTTTGCAGGCTGCGGAGAGCCTGATAGTCGATAGTCAGATTAACGAGCTTAAACCTCTTCTTAAGCTCGGCCTGCAGCCGTTCCCAATCGCCCAGGGCATCATCCAGGGTAGCCGGCTTAAGCTCCACGCAGTATTTCCTGACCGCCGGCTTCAGCTCAACCGTTATTTCCCGGGCTGCCTTACGCACAACCTGATTTGCCAGCCGACTCTCTTCGGTAACGGAGATAATAACGTCGCCACGAATACGGGCCTGACAGGCCAGGCGGTAACCATCACGCTGCTGCCTGGATGTTAGCAGCCCCTTTTCCGTCTTGTTGAGAGGAGAGAGGTTCTCCATCCGGGACTCGATGCCGTACCGGGGGGAAATACCCTCTTCTATCCTGACTTTGCATTTGCCACAGGTGCCTTCGTCACCACATAGCCCTTCTATGCCGACGCCCAGTTCCCGTGCCGCCTGCTTGATACTCTTACCGCTACCGATATCACCACGCCGTTCCGAAGGCTGAAAGACGACCTTTACCTGTCCCGAACCCTTTGACATCGCGTATCTTCCTTATCCTGCTTATATCCAAATTCCTCTTTTATCTTCTTCCCATCAGCCAAAGAACAATTCCGCCACCTGATAGACCTTCATATCCATCCATCTGATATGACCGGCTACCTTTGCCAGAGGGACCGCAGTAATACTATTACCCTGAAGAGCTGTCATCTCTCCGTATCTTTTTTCCTCGACAAGCCGGGCCGCCTTGACGCCAAACTGTATCGCCAGGTTCCTGTCGTAGGCCACCGGGGTACCTCCCCTCTGGATATAATCCAGTGAAGAAACCCGGGCCTCCAGACCCGTCCTCCCCTCAATAATTGCCCCGACCACTTCGCCTATTCTCTCTCTCCGCCCTTCCCTACCATCAGAGGCCATCTCAGAGCCGCTGCTTCCGCTTTCTCCCTCCAACTTAACCCCTTCCGCTACGACAACAATACTGAAACTCCTGTTAATCCTGTTTCTCCGCTCCAGCATCCGGCAGAGCTGCTCCAGCCCCTCCTCATTGACAGGAATCTCCGGTATCAGTATGGCATCAGCCCCGTTAGCCATTCCGGCATAGGTGGCAATCCAGCCGGTATTACGTCCCATTACTTCAAGAAGCATTACCCGGTGATGGCTGGCGGCAGTGGAACGCAGCCTGTCCAGAGCATCGGTGGCAATCTGGACAGCGGTCTGGAAACCTATGGTATAATCGGTCTCCATCACGTCATTATCGATGGTCTTCGGTATTCCCACCACGGGGAGGCCCATCTCAAACAGTTTGGTGGCCACAGTTAAGGTCCCCTCCCCACCAAGAACTACCAACGCCTCCAGTCCCAGTTTCTCAAATCCGTCAAAGACAAGTTGAGGGCCATTTTCTACTCTCAACGGGCTGACTCTCGAAGTGCCCAGAATGGTTCCGCCGCGGTCGATAATCCCCGAAGTATTGATACTGTCCAACACCTCGTTATCTCCATTGAAGAAACCCTCCCAGGCATTCCGAATCCCGATCACCTCATATCCCATTTTTATTGCCGTTTTAGCAGTCGCCCTGATGGCGGCATTAAGTCCCGGACAGTCTCCACCCCCGGTCAGGATACCGATTCTTTTTCCCCCTGTCATTTCCTTCTCCCGAAGCATAGATTCTTCCTAAACGAACGACAAATGAAGGCAACCCTGAAATAATACCACGGAAACCGGATAAGGTCCACACTGCCCTTCCTTGTTGATACAGAGGAAAGGCGCTATACTATAATCAACCGGATTAAGGCGGTGGGGCAGTACTCCGGCCGAGTGTATAGAACGAAATCGAGACAGTCTGATTCGGGAAATATTGAGCATGAAAAAGATCAGCGTGATTATTGCCGATGACCACCCGGTATTTCGAGAAGGGTTATTAAGAGTATTTGAAGGCGTAAAGAGCTTACGATGCATCGGTACCGCACAGGACGGCGAGGAAGCGGTCAGGCTGGCGCAAGAGCTCCGACCTGATGTCGCCATCCTTGATATCAACATGCCCAAAATAACAGGAGTCGATGCCGCTAAGCTGATTAAAAATTCCTGCCCTGAAACGGCAGTTTTGATGCTCAGTGCCTATAAATATGACCACTACATCATCTCATCTATCAAAGCGGGAGTAGACGGCTACCTTTTGAAGAATACCCCCCACAACGAGCTGATCAACGCTATCCATATGGTTCACGCCGGGGAGGGTGCGTTTAATAATGAAGCCGCCGGTAAGATACTGCACAAAATAGCCGGCAGCAAAGGCAGTGTGGAAACAGCCTATCCGGTACTGGGCCCCCGGGAGCTGGAGGTACTCGACCTAGCAGCGAAAGGCATGACTAACAAACAGATTTCATATAAACTCAATATCAGTGAAAATACGGTTGGTGCCCACCTGGCCAATATCTTTCGGAAACTTAAGGTTGAATCAAGAACTGAAGCTATTCTGCATGCCATGAAAATGGGCCTGCTTAGCATGGACGAAACCGCTGGCGAGCAAGAAACCTGAATGGACGTTTACAGTACCACAATAAGACAGTCTTTATATCTACCATCACAGTACCGAATTTCTCGTTATCGAACAGGGATGTAAGGGAAAATGCAAAGCAAGCAAAAAGAAGAAGAACAGACTGTAGAGAGATTTATAGGAATCAGCAAAGGAACACGTAGCAGAAACGGCGCATCGCGTTCTAGAATATCGGCAAGAGAAGACAAGTTTCATTTACTGGCATCGGATATACCGGACGTACTGTGGAAGATAGATAGCAACAACTATATCATATATATCAGCGAGAATGTGGAAGCGATTACCGGATATACCGCAGAAGAAGAATGCACGATGGGTCCCTCTCTGAACTGGATCGATAGGGTTCATCCCGACGATGTCAAAGAATACGTAGCTGCCAACGATGCCCTGTTCGAAAAGGATAAGACCTTCAATATTGAATACCGCTTCAGGAGAAAGGACGGGGAGTGGGTCTGGATACATGACAGAGCCGTAGTTACCTATGATGAGGACGGGAAGAAGTATGCCAGCGGCGTACTCTCTGATATCACCGAGCGCAAGCAGGCGGAGCTAAACATTAAAGATCTGAAGGAGAAATATGAGGCCCTGATCAAGAACATACCCGACGCAATATATTCCAGTCTACCCGATGAGAAAAACACGTCGATTTTTCTATCCGACCGATATCAGGACTGGACAGGCTACTCTCCTCAAGATGGCTATAAAGACCCCGAAACGTGGCTGAAATCAATTCATCCCGAAGACAGGGAGTGCGCAACCAAGGCCTACATCGAAGCCTGTAAAAAGAGGAAGGAGTTTATTTGTGAATACAGGGTGGTTCATAGAAACACCGGGCAGGTGCGTTGGGTTAGGGATCACGGTGTGCCTATCAAAGACGAAAAAGGCAATATCATACGCTACGACGGCATACTCACCGACATAACCGAACACAATCAGCTCAAGGAAGACCTGGAGTTTTATATCAGGGAAACGACTATCGCTCAAGAACAAGAGCGAAAACGAATCTCCCGCGAGCTGCACGATGAGACGGCCCAATTGATAGCCAATCTGTACAACAGAATTAATGTGATCCTGATGAATGAAAAATTAACAAAGCGTACTGTTGAGAGATTAGAACAGCTTCGTTCTGAGGTTGATGTGATATTGGAAGGAGTACGCCGATTTAGCCACAATCTGCGTCCCGGACTCCTGGACCAGTTCGGATTGATCCCCTCACTGGCATTGCTCAGTGAGGAGGTCATCGATCAGGGAATATTGGACTGTAGCTTGAATATCGCCGGTCATGAACAACGACTGTTACCCGAAAAAGAGATAATACTATTCCGCATTACGCAAGAGGCGCTACGGAATGTGGTAAAACATTCTAAAGCGACCAAGGTCGTGATAGATATCGCCTTCTACAACGGGAGCGTCAGGCTCAAAGTCACCGATAATGGCCAGGGGTTCAAGGTACCCGGTATACTCAGTAGTTTCGCCCGCGACGGTAAATTGGGACTAATGGGTATGCAAGAAAGGTTGCACCTGTTCAACGGGAGACTGAGCATTCACTCTGACAAAGGCCAAGGTACCGTTATCACTGCCGACATACCATTATAATACCCCTCCGGAAATATTACCGATACGCACCTATTACCAGATTCGCGGAACGACGGCTGGCTCCTCGCTATAACAAAAACCATTACCCGAAATTAACCCAAACCAACGATTTCAACATGAGCCATTCTATGAGAAGATATCCCTAAATGCGCATGGTAATTCCAGACTATTTAAGAGTAGACTTTGCTTTTCAACCTCCTTACTGACTGGTGGTTCGGCGCTGCTTATCAGTAGCGCCGAACCCTGTGGGGTTTTGGAGTACTGAAAAGCGATTAAATTATAAATTACTTTGACGGATATCAAGTAAATCGGCTACGGACATTACCCAGAATGAAAAAGTATATTCTATGGCTGATGGCAGGAGGTAGCGAATGTAGCAGGGTTCAATTCAATCATAGAAGCAAATTACAGTTCCAGAAAGGAGATTTGTAATGAAAAACAAAAAAATGCTAAAGATCATGATCGGCGTCTCACTGGTAGTAGTGATGGCAATTGCCATACCGCTGACGACCGGATGTACCAGTCAAGCCCCGACACCGGAACCGACGCCCACTCCTACCCCGGGAGAACCGACACCGACTCCGGAACCGGCACAGGACCTGCCGATATACGAGTGGCGAATCACCAGCCCCTTCGGTGCTCCGGACACTGAGGAGGACATGAGGTTAAACTACGCTGACATCCTGGAAGAGATGAGCGGCGGGCGAATCAAGGCCACGGTCTATGAACCGGGCGAGCTGGTCCCGGAGGGTGAAGTAGTGGCCGCCGTCAGGTCGGGCACCATTGACATCGGCTGGTGGTACGCTACCGCCGGTGCCGAGACGCTCTTCAGGGACATCGAGTGCGGCATGCCGTTTGAGACATCCTGCCCCTCCGAGATGCAGAGTCTGTTCACAAGACGGGGGCTGGCAGAGCTTACTGCTGACTCCTACGCTGATATCGGCGTCCACTACATCAGAAACGCCATGACCGATCCCTTCAACGTGATCGCGACAAAACCGATTACAAGCTATTCGGATTTTCAGGGTTTGAAGATGAACGCCACCGGACCGATGGCTCCTCCCTTTGTCGGGGCCGGCTGCTCAACAGTGGTCTTCCCCGTTGAAGAGTTCTACCTGACCGGTCAGACCGGTGTTGTCGACGCCCTCTTCTGGGCCGGGGCAACCGAGTACACCGGCATGAAGCTCTATGAGGTCTACCCGTATATAGTAATGCCCTGCCTGGTCGACTGCTGTAACTCGTCAATACTGATGAACCAGGAACTGTGGGATTCGCTACCCTCCGATATCCAGGCTATTGTCTACTACGCCACCGAGCACATGAGTGAACACTGTTTCATCAAGAGGTTCAACGGCCAGAGCACCGACATCAAGAACTGGGAACACATCATAACCTTGGACGACGAGTCGATCCAGAAGCTGTACGAGCATGAACTGGAGTAGTGGTACCGGCTAGCGACGCTGGATGCACGGAATGCCCAGGGAATCCAGATTCTGCTTGAGTACCAGCTCGAGCTGGAGGAGATGAACTTTACGCACCGTGCCTACAGATTGGACACGCAGCCGATCAAAGACCTCCTGGCACGTGTAAAAGCGCTCTAACCACTAACCAGAAACGTAGTATTTAACAGTATAGGAAATATTGTTCGCGGAATGATCCTCCTCCCCCGGGTCAAAAACCCTAACCGGGGGAGGAGGTGATTGTGGTGATTGCTTATTCAAGGAGTTAAAATGCCCAGGGTATTAGCGAACTACGTACGATATATCGATACAATGAACCGGAAGGTGGGAGTGGGAGTCGGTTATGTCGTCCTCGTCATAATCGGTATCCTGCTCGTTGAAGCCATCCGAAGGTACGGATTTAACATGCCCACCGTATGGTCCATTGAAGTCTCGCAGTTTCTGTTCGGGGCCTACTTTATTGTCGGCGGCGGGTATGCTCTTCTCAGCGGCGGCATGGTCAGGATGGATATCCTCTACTCCCGGTGGTCGCCACGGAAGAGAGCGATCATAGACGCTGCCATGTTTGTTTTCATGGTCATCTACTTAGTCGCTACTCTAATGGCATGTACCGAACATGCTATAATATCAACCTCTATGCTGCAACACAGCGGCAGCCCTTGGCGCCCTCCGCTATACCCGATCAAGATTATCATAACGATCGGAGTCTTCCTGTTGCTCCTGCAAGGAATATCCTGCTTCATTAGGGATATCGCTACTATTCGAGGAAAGCCACTACCATGAGTATACAGATAATTGCTTTAGTAATGTTCGCCTCAATGGCAATGCTTCTCATCAGCGGGCGTTATATCTTCGTCGCCGTAGGCAGCATCGGTGCTATCTTTGCCATCGCCCTGTGGGGTACCGGCGGCATTGATATGGCCTTCTTCTCCGCCTACAGCTTCATGAAGTGGTACGTTCTACTGGCCATCCCTCCCTTCATCTTTATGGGGTTGATTCTATCCAAGTCAGGAGTAGCCGACGACCTCTACGACATGATACATAAGTGGTTTGGCGGCATTGCCGGCGGCCTGGCCATGGGAACGATAGGCATCAGCGCCCTGATAGCCGCCATGGTCGGAGAGGCTACCTGCGGTACGGTGACGGCAGGTCTTATCGCCATGCCCGCCATGCTCAAGCGGAAGTACAACAAGCTGATGGTGACCGGGGTTGTCCAGGCAGGCGGCGCCCTCGGTTTTCTTATTCCGCCCAGCGTAGTCTTCATCATCTACGGGATAATCGCCAGGGTCTCCATCGGGCACCTGTTTCTCGCCGGCGCCATACCCGGCATCCTGTTGGCGGTGATGTACGTTATCTATATCGGCGTAAGGTGCCGCCGGAACCCCAGTATGGGTCCACCACTGCCGGTTGAAGAACGGGTCAACTGGAAAGGAAAATTCGTCTCGCTGAAAAGCGGTATTGCCCCCATAATCCTTATCTTTACCGTCCTCGGTCTGCTCTTTATGGGAGTAACCACCGTAATGGAATCTGCCGCGGTCGGAGCGGTAGGCGCTATAGTATGTGCCGCAATCCACCGGAAGCTAAGCTGGTCGGTTGTCAAGATAGCTATGGCGGAAACACTGAGAGTTTCCTGCCTCTTCCTCTGGATTCTGGTAGCTGCCCTGCTTTTTTCTTCCGTCTATGATGGCCTGGGTGCCGTCAAGATTCTCGAGCCACTGTTCCTCTCTCTGGGAAACCCGGTATTAGTACTCGTGATGATGCAGGCTAGCTTTATCGCGATGGGGACATTCCTAGATGACACCGCAATGCTTCTTATCGTCGCCCCGCTTTACATCCCGATAGTGGCAACTCTGGGTTACGACCTGGTCTGGTACGGCGTCCTTTATGTAATTACCTGTGAGATGGCATACCTGACACCGCCATTCGGCTACACCCTGTTCATCATGAGAGGTATCGTTCCCAAAGAAATTACCATGGGGGATATCTACCGGTCGGTGATACCGTTCGTGATCATTCAGGGCGTCTGCCTGGCTCTGGTATTCGCCTTCCCGCAAATAGCCCTATGGTTGCCCAACCTGATTATGGGTGGGTAAAGCAGCTTAAAATGAGAAGTGAAGGAGAGTTTCATAGCCAACATCGAGACGCTCTCCTTCACTTCTCAGGTAGTAGATTATTGTTACGGAAATAACATCTTGAGGGAATATATCCACCCCAGGATAAACCTTAGAGAACGGAGTGAAAAATGGGAAAACTAGAGGGGAAAATAGCGATTGTAACCGGAGCTGCCAGAGGTAATGGCGAAGGGGCAGCCAGGGTGATGGCAAGAGAGGGGGCTACCGTAGTGCTGACCGATGTTCTGGACATAGTCCACGATACGGCCAAGAGCATCGTTAATAACGTTCATAAGGCCGTTTCTTTCAAGGTAGACGTCACCAAGCCGGCTGAGGTCGGCAGTGTCGTTCAGGAAGTGCTGAAAAGGTTCGGCCGGGTGGAGATACTGGTTAATAATGCCGGCGTGCTTAAACTGGTACCCCTTGTCGATATGACGGATGACATTCTGGACAGGATGTTTAATATTAATGTCAAAGGTATGTTCATCTGCACCAGGGCCGTACTCCCCGGTATGATAGAGAGGAAGTACGGTAAGATAGTGAATATGTCATCGGTTACCGGGCCAATCGTTGCCGATGCGGGCGAAACAGACTATGCGGCTACCAAAGCAGCCGCTTGGGGTTTTACCAAAGCGCTGGCCATGGAGGTCGCCGCATACGGAATAAACGTGAACGCAATCTGCCCTGGGATGATTGAGACCGACATGGTAAGACAAATGGCGAGAGAGACAAACCCGGCAGACCCGGACAGCGTCATAAAAACGATGGCCAGAGGAATTCCTATGGGCCGACTGGGTACAATTGAGGAGCTGGGCGAACTGGTGGCATTTCTCGCATCGGAAGAGTCAAGGTACCTGACGGGTACATCCATCGTTATTGATGGAGCCAGTACCTTACCCGAGTCCAACGTAATGGGGGTCTCCTGTTAATCATCTCCTCAACTCTAAATGGGCCCTATGACGTAATCCTTGCATAAACCGGCTGGCTACAGGTATACTGGAAACGAAGCCGACCCCCTATCAGTGTAAACTGAATGGCGTCTATGGCTTATTACCGCAGTAGTTGGCTGCCCGAGAGGTGATTAACAGTGATTTTCGGCCGGAAGCGAAAAGGAAGCAGCACGCTAAAAGACAACCTCGCGGAGTGGCGGGAAATAAGGGAAGGTAAGAGGATTGCTGTCGATCCGGACGAAGGGCAGGAAAAAGATGGCCAGTGCTTCGTTGTAACAGCAGTCTACGGAACTCCACTGGCCCAAGAAGTAAACACCATGCGCTCCTTCAGGGATGAGTTCCTGTTGCGTTACAAGGCGGGCAGGCTGTTTGTCAGCACCTATTACAGGGTAAGCCCTCCCGCAGCCCGATTCATATCCAGCCGCAGACACATGAGAAGCTTCCTGAGAACAGTGCTTCTGGCACCCATGGTGAGCATGGTAAAAATGACCAGCAGCCGATGGTCACGCTAGCCGGGGAAAAGACTAATCTTCAACTACCCAGTATCTCATCCACCAGCCGGCTGACATAACCGGCGATTGCTGGTGATGAGGTTAGTCCCGGTGATTCTATACCAACCAGATTAACGAAACCGGGTAGCCCTCTTTTGTACTCATGTTCTATTACGAAGTCACGCTGGCCCTCTCCTTTATCCTGAAGCATCGCCAGTATGCCTGATGTCTCGGGGGCTAAATCAGACGGCTCGATAAACGGCAGGGCTTTCATCATGCTTGACTCCAGAAAGGCGTACTTCCTGGAGTCATCAACCTTATAGCCTATCTCGTCAACGTAGTAGAAATGAGGGCCGAGACGTAGTCTCCAATCAACGTCGAAGCAAACATGCACCCCGACACTGATATCCGTAGGCACAGGGTATATCAACCTGTTAAGCAGCTTATTCTTAACGCCGCTTACACTGTAATACTCCCCTTTACACCAGTGCAGGTGATATCCCGCCTCTTCCAAATCTATCCCCGCCATCTCAGCCACTTTGTCGCTATACAGTCCGGCACAATTTATGATTACCCTGCTTATGAAGGAAAAATCACCTGACGCATCATTGACACTGATTTGATAGCCATCGGGCTGTTTTTCTATGCCGTTGACCTCGGTCTTATACACTACCTGCACGCCGTTTTCCCTGGCCCTGGCGAAAAAGTAGTTCATCAGGGCATAAGAGTCTACGATACCTGTAGTCGGTGAGAGGAATGCGGCCATTCCTTTCAAATTCGGCTCGAGCTGTCTCATTTCCTTACCGGAAAGCATTTGCAGCGGGACACCGTTATCCCGGCCTCTTAGATATAGCTTTTCTAATTCACGGGATTCCATCTCGTTAGTGGCGACGATTATTTTGCCACATTTCCGGCAGGCTATCCCGTTCTTTTCACAGAGTTCGTATAAAAGGCTGTTGCCTTCCAGACACAGCTTCGCTTTCAAGGAACCTCTGTCATAGTAGATACCGGCATGAACGACCTCGCTGTTACGGGAGCTCTGTTCCTGTCCGAACTTTTCATTTTTCTCCAGCAGATAGACCTCTCTACGACCCTTTGCTACCATTGAAGCTACGGCCAGCCCGACTACGCCAGCCCCAATGATAGTAACATCAACTCGATGCGCCATATGACAACTCCTCAAATTAATATGAAATAACCCGCAAATTCGCGCCTAAGCAGGTCGACCAGTGTCTTTTCCATGTAGCACTGGCGTTTTGCCGGACGTGTCACAATTATAACACATCGGCGTACTGCTTGAGCTTGAAAGACTGCCCCGGCACCCCATTTCAGCAACTATCAAGCGTTACTGATAGATTGTCCTTTATGATTCCGTGCATTCCGTTGTACAATACCTTAATACAATACCTCATGGTTATATCTTTACGACGACCCGTATTACGTAGGAGATGCTGACCAATGACCGCCGTCAGAATGATCGTCTGCTGTAAGCAGGTACCCGACCCCGAAGCACCGCCGGAGAGCTTCAGGATTAACCCCGAACTTAACAGAATAGTGCTACCGCCGGGCGTATCGGCAGTAATTGACCCTTATGCTGAACGTGCTTTGGAAGCGGCGCTCAGAGTTAAGGATGATCAGGGAGGCACAATCACCGTACTGAGCCTGGGTACCAACCTCTTACCGGATGTGGTAATAAAACCCCTGTCCATGGGGGCTGATGAGCTAATCCTGCTCGATGACGAAGCCTTCGCCGGGGGTGATAGCTGGTCAACAGCCTATGCACTATCGATGGCCATCAAAAAAGTAGGCGACTATGACCTTATCTTCTGCGGCCGGCAGGCTTCGGATTGGGACGCCGGGCAGGTGGGCCCGGGCATCGCTGAGATGCTGGGGCTGCCCCTCGTAACCATCGCCAGAAAGATAACGGTCGGCAACGGGAAGGCAACGGTTGAGAAGGTCACCGATGATGGATATGAAGTGGTTGAGGTATCCCTGCCCGCCCTGGTCACGGTAAGCAATGAAGTCGGTGAGCCCCGGTACCCTACCATAAAGGGAATAATGGGGGCCAGGAAGAAAGAGCCGGTTATCTGGAAACCAGACGACATCGGGGCCGAATCTTCCTGGATAGGTGCCGCGGGTTGCCGCACGAAGCTGCTGAAGCTATTCCAGCCGGTTCACGAAGGGAAATGTGAAATCATCGAAGGTGACAGCCCCGGGGAAGCGATAGCTAACCTGGTTGCAAAACTGAAGGAAGCCAGAATAGTATGAATGCAAAGGAATTGGGACCCGCTTTGAGCGTCCTGCACCGTAGTTAAAGGGCAGGTCCCGATGAGCAAATACGAAGAGAGGGTAGTTAGCATTGGCTGAATATAAAGGGGTGATGATCTTCGGCGAAGTCAGAGAGGGGAAACTGGCGGCAGTAACTACGGAACTGCTGGGCTGCGGCCGGAACCTGGCTGATGCGCTGGGTCAGGAATTATATTGCCTGCTGGTAGGCAATGATATCACCAGCCTGGCCGGGGAAGCAATTGCCTATGGCGCAGACAGGGTATACGTAGTCGATACCCCACCAATGAAGGACTACGACACAGATTTATATCTATCAGTCTCGGAAAAGGTAGCGAGGCAGGTAATGCCCTGCATTGTACTTTTCGGACAGACCGCTATCGGCCGTGACCTGGGGCCCTGCCTGGCCTTCCGGCTGGGTACGGCAATCTCCACGGACTGCGTCGAGCTGGCTATCGAACCTGGCTCAAAACTGTTGCTACAAACCAAGCCTGTTTACGGTGACAATGCCCGGGCTACCTTTACCTGTGAGTCCTATCCCCAGATGGCTACGGTTAGAGCCAGGGTAATGTCCTCTCCGGAGCGAGACGGTTCCAGAGAGGGGCAGATTATTAATGTTGAGGCTTCCTTAGACGCTCCGTCCGTAAGAACTAAGGTAATCAAGAGGGTGGTCGAAGAATCGACAGGGATAAAGCTTGAGGATGCTAACGTGGTAGTCTGCGGAGGCAGAGGCATCGGCAGCGCTGAAGGTTTTAAGAAGCTGGAGAAACTGGCTGAGATATTGAAGGGTGCCGTGGGTGCCAGTAGACCGCCATGCGACAACGGCTGGGTGTCGAATAGCCTGCTAGTCGGCCTGACGGGTAAGATCATCGCCCCCGACCTTTATATCGCTGTTGCCCTCTCCGGCTCCAGTCAGCATATGACCGGTTGCTCTGGAGCTAGGAATATCGTGGCGATAAACAAAGACCCCGAAGCTAACATATTCAAGGAAGCGACGCTGGGGATAATCGGGGACTGGGAGGAGTTGCTGCCCGTTTTTACCAACAAGATTGAGGAACTAATGGCAGGACGGAAAAAGGACAGGTAGACATCGGAATGGAGACGAGCGCACATCTGGTAACTCCGCTCAAAGAAGTGGCGGACATCATAAATGAGGAAGGCGGCGAAATCCTCAATCTATGCTACCAGTGCGGTACCTGCACGGCAGTGTGCCCGTGGAATAGGGTGAGGGATTTTATCGTCCGCCGTATAATACGCCGGGGCCAGCTGGGCCTGATTGATTTCGAAGGTGAGGATATATGGCTGTGTGCTACCTGCAACAGCTGCGTGAAGCGATGCCCCCGCGGTGTGGAAATAGTAGACGTTATGCGGGCCCTGCGCCGGGTCGTTACCGAGATGGGTATTGCCCGGGTCCCCGATTCACTACGACTCACCATCAAGAATATCTCCGCAACGGGCAATCCGTTAGGCGAAGCTCCGGATAAGCGGGCCGATTGGGCCAAAGACCTTGACGTGAAGCCATATAGCGAGGGAACCGAGATATTGTACTTCCCCTGCTGCATCCCGGAATATGATGCCAGTGTTCGGAGGGTGGCCCGGGCTGCCGTCAATATCCTGAAAAAAGCCGGAGTCGACTTCGGTATACCGGGTAGTAAGGTAAACTGCTGTGGTGAAAGTGTCCGTAAAGCCGGCGACGAGAAGGTCTTCGAGCGCCTCGCCAGGAGTAACATCCGTACTTTTGCCGAAATGGGAGTTAAAAAGGTGGTTACCTCATCCCCACACTGCTACCACACCTTCAGGAATGAATATCCCGGGCTGGGAGGTGACTTCGAGACTATTCATTTATCCCAGTATCTGCTTGAACTTATCAGGGAAAACCGCTTAAGCTTTAGCAGAGAAGTAAACAAAAAGGTTGCCTATCACGACCCCTGCTATCTGGGGCGTTATAACGATATCTACGAGGAGCCGCGCCAGGTACTGGAGAGCATCCCCGGTCTGGAATTGATCGAACTGCCGGATTGTCGGGAAAACAGCTTGTGTTGCGGTGGCGGCGGCGGCCGGATATGGATGGAAACCAAAAGCGGCGAGAGGTTTTCCGACATGCGAGTAGAACAGGCTCTTGCTGCAGGCGCTGATGTCCTGGCCGTGGCATGCCCCTACTGTATGCTCAACTTCGACGATAGCGTGACGACTATGGAAAAGGGTGATTTTATCGAGATCAGGAGTATTTCAGAATTAGTAAGCGAAGCAATCTAGCCAGCAGTATTACGGGAAATAAACCGCGCATCGGCGTATATGTCTGTCACTGCGGCAGCAATATCGCCGGAACTGTAGATACGGAAGAACTAACCGGGTTCGCCCGTGGTTTAGACTCGGTGATAGTAGCCCGCGACTATGTCTTCATGTGCTCCGAGCCCGGGCAGGAAATGATCGGCAAAGATATCAGGGACCTGGGCCTTAATCGGGTAGTGGTAGCTGCCTGCTCTCCGATAATGCACGAGTCCACCTTCCGCAGAACATGTCAGAAAGCGGGGCTGAATCCGTATTTAATCGAAATAGCCAATATTCGCGAGCAGTGCTCCTGGGTGACCGAGAACAAGCAGATGGCGACGGAGAAGGCCAAAGCCCTGCTGAATGCCGCTGTAAAGCGGGTTTACTATCACCAACCTCTGGAAACCAGGAAGATACCGTTTAATCCCAATACTCTGATAGTAGGCGGCGGCATCGCCGGTATCAGAGCCGCGCTGGAAATCGCCGATTCCGGACACAAGGTCTATCTGGTCGAACGAAGCCCCAGTATCGGCGGACATATGATGCAACTGGACAAGACGTTCCCCACCCTGGACTGCTCGGCTTGCATCCTCACCCCAAAGATGACTGAAGCAGGAAATCATCCCTATATTGAGCTCATGAGCTACAGCGAGGTGGTAGAAGCTTCGGGTTACATCGGGAATTTCAGGATTAGAATTCGAAAAAAGGCACGGTATGTCAACGGCGACAGGTGTAACGGCTGTGGTTTGTGTCAGGAGAAATGCCCCTCGAAGGTCGATAGCGAGTTTGAGGCCGGCATGGGTAAGAGGAAGGCTATCTATACCCCGTTCCCCCAGGCCGTACCCAACATACCGGTCATCGACGCCGATCACTGCACCTATTTCCTGAAAGGTACCTGCCGTCTTTGTGAGGAGGTCTGTGAGGCGGGTGCGATCGATTTCGGGCAGGAAGATGAAATAGTCGAGGTGGAGGCAGGCTCAATAATCTTAGCCACCGGATACAGCGTGTTCGACCCTGTTGCCATCCACCAGTATGGCTACCGGCGACTGGATAACGTTATTACCAGCCTCGAGTTCGAGAGGCTGGTCAACTCATCCGGTCAGACGGGCGGCAATATAGTGCTGAAAGACGGCTCCGTCCCCCGGAGCATTGCTATCATTCAATGTGTGGGCAGTCGGGACAGGAACTACCATGATTACTGCTCCCGGGTGTGCTGTATGTACGCCCTTAAGTACGCCCACCTGATAAAAGAGAAAACCGGCGCCGAAGTGTATCAGTACTATATCGATATGCGCTGCTTCGGCAAGGGCTACGAGGAATTCTATGAGCGTATTGCCGGCGAAGGGGTCAGCTTCATACGCGGCAAGGTGGGTGAAGTTACCGACAGGGCCCTTAATGACGAGGAGAAGGGTAGACTGGTTGTGGTAGCCGAAGATACTCTGCTGGGATCGATGATAAGGGTGCCGGTGGATATGGTTATCCTGTGTACCGCTATGGAACCGCAGCAAGATGCTGAGGCCGTGGCCCGGCTCTTCAATATCAGCCGGAGTGCCGACGGCTTCTTTTTGGAGAGGCACCCCAAGCTGGATCCGGTAGCCACCAGCAGCGAGGGTATTTTTGTGGCCGGTTGCTGCCAGAGCCCCAAGGACATTCCCGATACCGTCGCTCAAGCCTCGGCAGCGGCGGCTCGCATTCTGTCCCTGATCAGTAAAGGTGAGGTAGAGATCGAGGCAGCTATCGCCAGCATTGATGAGAAGCTTTGCTCCGGATGCGGGATATGCGGATCCCTCTGCCCTTACAGTGCTATCTTGCTCGATGAGGAAAAGAAGTTTTACAAAGTAAATGAAGCCTTGTGTAAAGGCTGCGGCACGTGCGTTGCTGCCTGCCCTGTCAGCGCTATTACCGGCAGGCATTTTACCGCCGAGCAAATCATGGCTGAAATCGAGGGCCTGTTGATATGAGCTTCGAGCCCGTAATCACCGTTTTTATGTGTAACTGGTGCTCCTACCGCGGCGCTGACCTGGCAGGGACTTCCCGCATGAAATACGCCCCCAATGTTCGGCCGATAAGGGTTAAGTGCAGCGGCCGGGTGGAGCCGACCTTCATCGTGAAGGCACTTCAGGCCGGTGCCGACGGGGTGCTGGTCCTTGGTTGCCATCCCGGGGATTGCCACTATACCGACGGCAACTACAAAGCAATGCGACGCATGGCATTGCTTACCCGGATGCTCGAGCAGCTCGGCATCGAAAAAGAGCGCGTATCCCTGGACTGGGTCTCTGCCTCCGAGGGTAACCGGTTTGTCTCAATCGTTAACGACATGACAGCCAGGATAAGAAAGCTCGGTCCCCTGGTCAAGGAATCATAATGACTGATAAAGGCCGAGGTTTCTTACGGATTCCCAGCTTTTATTATTACCTTTTTTACTATTCCTCTATCTTCTTTAGTACTTCCGGATTTAGTAAGTTCTCCAAACATACAACAGCTTTGTTATAGGAGTCTTCTAGCTTAAACCAATCTAAATCAATAGCTGAATCTTTGCTCATATGACACTTGTCATCAGATATAGTTGACCTTATAGCGATACTAGCTAATCTGAATGCGCCCAGAGCGTGCGACATTATACCACGTACCTCGTTATCCAGATAGATTGACGCTGCCACCTTAGCTTTCAAATAAGAATCCTCTTTTGTTACAACCTCATCTATATACTCTTGGTAGGTAGACGGAGCGTAATTCCCATAACGGTTCACAGCAAAATAGCAATCAACCAACGAGGTAAATAGATTATTTAAAGCGTCAATCTTCCTCCCCAAAAAGTAATCAGCGTACCACCTTTTTTCTTCGGACCCTCTCTTTCTTGATTCATTACGTTGCGTTAACCAAACAGCCAATAGAGTGCTAGCAGCAGTTATTATCGGTGTGACTATAGCAATTATCGTTGTATCCATTTTGGAGACGCTCCCCCTTACTCAGGTAGAACGATTCTATCCCCATACAGCATGGGTGTCAATAAGATCTATGTTTGCAGAGAGGACTGATGAGAGGATTCGGTTGAAATAACCGATGTTTTTCCGAATGGTGGGCTAACGTGTACAATAGGCAGAACTTTCAGCCTAACCTTCGCTCTTGAGCTCTAGAATACTTACCCGATAATCACTACAGCGCATTATAAGGCTTAACAGCCCAGTAATAAACCCTTCTGCTATTTACAGCAGAGGGGTTTTCTTTTTATCCCACTCAAAACGCTATCCGTAAAACCATCATGTAAATATAGGTTCATTCTGAAATTAAACATTAGCGCTTTTTGTTCAATACTGAAGCTGTAAACATAAAGCGCACCTTAACAGTTGAATAGAACGAAACCTTGACCTGAGCGCTTGCCCTAGTAATGACAGGGGGGATAAGCGAATGACTACAGCGTTA
>JAQUQE010000017.1 GCA_028716225.1 Dehalococcoidales bacterium
TCAACTCGCTGACGGTAAGACCAGCATACTTCGCCTTCCAGTTGTAATAGGTGGCGTCGCTCATCCCGTACTTGCGACAAAGATCAGCGACCCTGGCCCCGGCTTAACTTTCCCGGAGCACGGCTATGATCTGTTCCTCAGTATACTGTCTTGCTTTCATGAGTCCTCCTGGTTTATTTATTATACCGGAAGACTCTAACTCATGGTGTGACTGTTTTCGGTGGAAAGGTCAATGCTCTCCCACTCAATTCAATATCAACTAAGCTTATCCAGAGTGATTATCTCATCCTTCTTAATTGCAGCAATCAACCTCTTGCCAACTATTGAATCTTCTTGACGTGGGTCTAGCCCCACACCTGAACGCTTGAATAGTAAATGCTTTGCCTCTAGGCAAGTACCCTCCGACAAGTCACATTGGGCCACAATACTACGCCTCATCTGGCTGCGGTCAGCTAATTCACCAGAAGCAAGCACTCTTTCCGAGGTACCCTTAACGACATCAGCGAGACGCACCAATTGCACACACCTTTCCATCGCATCAGGCGCGAGACAAACCTCCCAGTCAGGTCCTCGCCAGCCAAGCTGTGGTGCTAGGTGTTTGGTGATAACGGCTGCTCCATTCGCTACGGCTAACGCTGGCACAATCTCACTTGACGTATGATCAGTAAAACCAACGGGCAAGTGATACCGATCACGTAAATAATTAACGGTGGATAGCGAGACCTGTTTTTCTGGAACTCCGCGTCCTGAACCGGTAGCCATCACATGCTGGCCATGCAATAGGCAGAACGAACCACACTTTCGATGCAACAGACGATCAACAGCCCAGTCAATATCGTCAATGGATGACATAGCCGTACCAACCATAAATGGCACTCCTGTTTCAGCGATAGCATCCAGCATGCGGGGATTCACCAAATCAGAGGAGTTGATATCCAATAAGGGGTATCCAGCTTCAACAAGTTGTGTCACCAAATTGTCGCTCAACGGACTGCCCACAATAAGTAAATGGTATTCTTCCGCAATCATCCTCAAAGATACCAGCTGTTCCCGTGAAAATTCACGCGACTTGTAAACAGCATGAGCAGGGTGTGTGCGCACGTATAAATCATCGGCTATCGCAAATTGGAATTCAATCGCGTTAGCACCAGTTTGTGCTGTCAGTCCAATCATTCTTATAGCAAGTTCATAATTCCCCTCATTCGCCTGCCCCTCTTCAACCATAAAAAAGGTGGGATGACCATTCCCAATCACATGAGATCCAACTTTCATCTCGATCGGCATAGAAGTCCGCGCAATTTGCTCCGTCATAGTTAATACCTCTACTAACTACAGCCACTCAGTCTCTTAAGAAAATGCCAATTCCGAACATCCAGGATTTCTTGCTCAATCGAAATAACACAGTAAAACGCCATGACAACATATACAAATGATCGCCCAAGATACAATATCACGCTATGCTTCATCTATTCTCTTATTTTTCGAAGTAACAGCATAGTATCCACATTATCATTATTCAGGTATTTGAAATGCTCTTCCTTGACCAATGTCATGTTGCGAAATCGATTGAGAAAAAGCTTAGCAAAGTCAGTTTTCCAGAGTAATTCAGCATGCCCCCGGTAGTCTATTTGGGTATACACATCAGAATAGTATTCAAAGCACCAGATATATTTTTTGGTACACCGGTATATTTCGTCTAGAACATTGGCAATATCATAAGGAGCTATGTGGATTAAAAGTCCGGAGGTAAAAACAAGATCAAAGTAACCATCCTTAAAGGGAATGTCGAAGGCAGAACCCTGGATTATGTTTATACCTTTAGTCCTGTTTTTCGATAGTTCGACGGCATAAGGCTGCAACTCAATATCGTATAGATTCTTGAATCCTATATTTTGTAGCAACAGTAACTGGTTCCCAATATTCGAGCCAACCTCTAAGACCGTTATATCTCTGTTAAGATCGCCAACAAACCTGGAATTCATCTCTGTGCGTGTAATTCCAAGACGCTCTTTGTATAACCGCTCTACTTCCTGCAAAGAAAGAGCATTGCGGTCGGTATAATCCTGTCCAAAATTACCCGCCCAGGCCTGCATCTGCTTCGTGAATTTATTCATGTCGGTAACCCCTCCTCACTATTTTCTATAGTGGTGTACAACCTTTCCCACCGCTTCAATTACATCCGCAATATCCTCATCATTCATCTTGGGGAAGAGGGGCAGGGTGATTGCCCGTTCATAATATCTCTCTGCTTTGGGATAGTCGCCTCTTTTATAACCAAATGTATTTTGATAAAAAGGGTGCAGGTGCAAGGGCATATAATGAACGTTTACCCCGATGTTTTCTGCCCTCAGCGCCTCAAATATTTCTTTTCTACCAGCCTTCAGGAACTCAGTCCCCAGTTGAATAGGATAGATATGATATGATGCTCTGACATCGCCCTTCTCAACAGGAGTTACGACCTCTTCCATCCCGGCGAAAGCGTCATTATACCTGGCGGCTATTTCCCTCCTTCTGCTAACAAAGCGGTCCAGCTTCTTAAGCTGGCTGATACCCAGAGCACATTGAAAATCGGTAATCCGGAAGTTATACCCTGGTTGGTATATCTCATAATACCAATTACCATTGACAAAACCGTTCTTTACTATACCATGATGCCTGAAGATTTTGAGCTTCTCATAGTATTCCCTATTATTGGTTAGAATTGCACCGCCTTCCCCGGTAGTAATATGCTTCACCGGGTGAAAGCTAAAGATGGTCATATCAGCTATACTACCAACCTTCTTCTCCTTATACTCGGCACCCAAAGCGTGACAGGCATCCTCAATCATAACTAATCCTTTCTCCTGGGCTATGGTCTTTATTTCAGTCAAATCAGCAGGGTGCCCGGCAAAATCCACCGCCAATATTGCCTTAGTCTTAGGCAATAATCTTTTGATAATCTCCTGAGGATCAACATTCAAGGTGTCCTCTCTTATGTCAGCAAATACCGGCTTACCGCCACAGTACACCACCGCGTTAGCAGTACCAGCAAAGGTAAGCGGCGTAGTTACCACCTCGTCACCTGCAGAGATGCCTGCTACAGCGCAGGCAGCATGGAGAGCAGCAGTACCACTGGAGACAGCTACGGCATATTTGGTTCCACAATATTCAGCTAGTCGGCCCTCAAATTCAGCAACTTTAGGCCCCTGGGTGATCCAATCGCTCTTGAGAACCCCGGCGACAGAGTCAATATCTTCATCACCAATCCACTGACGACCATATGGTAGAAGCTCACTCCTTACCGGAATGCCGCCATCTATTGCTAATCGTACCACTAAAGCTCCTTCAGCATTCCCTTAAGCTCATCTTTAGTCAACCACCAGCTATTGCTATCGCTGGTATATGTGAATCCTTCCGGGAGAAGCTTAGCTCCTTTAAGGTTATCCTTTTTCCAAAAGGAATGCTCAGGCTCAATAACGAAGTAGTCATCAAACTCCTTCGCATGTCTGGCTTCTTCCTCAGTCAATAGAATTTCATTGAGTTTCTCTCCAGGACGAATCCCAACAATCTCTCTTTCAACTCCCGGAGCGATCGCATCAGCTATATCAGTAACTCTCATACTGGGAATCTTAGGGACGAATATTTCACCACCACTCATTCTATCAAGACAGTCGATAAAAAAACGGACCCCTTGCTCCAGGGTAATCCAGAATCTCGTCATACGTTCGTCAGTAATAGTAACTCTACCATTATCCCTCTGCCCCAAAAAGAGGGGGACAATGCTACCCCGGCTACCAACCACATTGCCATATCTCACACAACCAAAGGCGGTCTTCCGCGGTCCGACATAAGAATTAGCCTGGAGGAAAAGCTTCTCAGCTACCAGCTTGGTTGCCCCGTAGAGATTTACCGGGTGTACTGCCTTATCGGTACTAATAACTATCACTTTTTCAACACCATTATCAATGGCAGCGTCAATAATATTAGACGCACCGTCTATATTTGTCTTCACTGCCTCAAGGGGGTTATATTCACAGGTTGGAACCTGCTTTAGTGCGGCGGCATGAATGATAATATCAACCCCGTTCATCGCCCGATACACTCTCTCTCGATCTCTCACATCGCCAATAAGGAAACGCAACCCGTGGTGATTGTTAAACTTTCGTTGCATTTCTTGTTGGAGAAATTCCCCGCGAGAGAATACCCTTATCACCTTCGGGGCATGATCTCGTAAAGCCACTTCGACAAACTTCTGCCCAAACGAGCCGGTTCCACCGGTAAGCAAAATCGTTTTGTTTTTCAGTATCATCAAAAAATCTCCGTTATTACTTTATGTCACCATTCCCTTTCATAAACCTTGATAGTAAAACCCCTTACCCTCCACTTCCTCCCTATCAAATACCCCCCTGACATCAATCAACACCGGATTATTGTTCATAATGTCCTTTAACGTGTCGGCCTTGATATTCCGAAAAGCAGAGTGCGCAATGGTGATAATGACACAATCAATTCCCCGCAGCTCTTCCAGATCGGAGACGGACTTGATACCAAATTCGCTCCGGATATCATCCAACAGGGGATCGTAGCCAAGTACTTCCACCCCGTACTCCCTGAGCCGTTTGATTATCTTCCCGGCCGGGCTTTCCCTGGTATCAGCGACATCCTGTTTATAAGAGAGTCCCATTATCAGCACCCGGGCACCCTTTACTACCTTGCCGGTGTTGATTAAGCCCTTGATAGCCAGCCTGGTAACATAATCGGGCATACCATCATTTATGGCACGCCCCGCCAGAATCACCTGCGGGTGGTAGCCCAGCTCCCTCGATTTATAGACCAGGTAGTAGGGGTCGACCGGTATGCAGTGACCGCCGACCAATCCCGGAGAGTAGCGGACGAAGTTCCACTTGGTCGCCGCCGCATCCAGAACATCTTTAGTGTTCAAGCCCATCTTCTCGAAGATGAGGACCAATTCGTTCATCAGGGCGATATTCAGGTCACGCTGGATGTTTTCGATCACCTTGGCTGCCTCGGCGGTCCTGATATCCCTGGCCCTGAAGATATGCGGCGTCAGCTTGCCGTATAGCCCGGTAACAATATCAGTTGTTTTTTCATCCATTCCGGAGACTATCTTGGTTACGTTCTCAATAGTATGCTCTTCGTCACCCGGGTTTATCCGCTCCGGGCAGTAGGCGATCCCGAAGTCCCGCCCGCACCTAAAGCCCGACTCTCCCTCCAGGATCGGCCTGACGACTTCTTCGGTCACACCGGGGTATACCGTGGACTCCAGTATCACGATACTGCCCCGTTTCATATTCCGCCCGGCAATTGCAGCGGCACTCTCGATATAAGACAAGTCAGGCTCCTTGGAACCGGTTACCGGCGTGGGGACACAGATAATAATAAAGTCAGCCCGGCCTATCTCCACGGGGTCGTCGATGAGAGTAAGATTTCCGTTATTATTGCCCTTCTTCAGCTTAGCCAGCTTCTTGCCGTCAACATCGAAGCCGATTACACTCAAGTGTTTGGAGAACGCTTCCGCCAGGGGCAGGCCGACATAGCCCAGACCAATGACGCATACAGTAGTATTGCCCGTCATAAAACCACCACTTACCTTCTTCTTTTCCATATCAGACAGCCGGTTTGCTCGTGACCATATTTGAATATACCGCTGATAGACATTTTACTACCGCGCTATCCTGATATCTACTGTTTTTCCGGATATTTTAAGGTTGTTTAGGAAACGTTTAGGCGGGGAAAATCGGGGGCAGCCGTTGAGGGTTTGCTGAGACTTGCTGCCGGTTGAATCCGGAATACTAATCATATATAATACAAATCGAGAGCGAGGCTGGAGGGATGGGATTTTCCCGGCGGAACACAATAGAAACGACCTCTTGCTTTAGTAAATTTCCGTCCGGATTTGAGGACAAGTCAGCTACGGTTTCGGGCGGTTAGCTCAGCGGTTAGAGCGCTTGCTTCACACGCAAGAGGTCACCGGTTCAAATCCAGTACCGCCCACCATGCCGAAGTGGCGGAATGGCAGACGCGCTACGTTCAGGGCGTAGTGTCCCAAAAGGGCGTGTGAGTTCAAATCTCACCTTCGGCATTATTGATCAAGCGCTTGTAGCTCAGTTGGATAGAGCGCAGCCCTGCGGAGGCTGAGGCCGTGGGTTCGAGCCCCGCCAAGCGCGCTATTAATGGGCGGTTAGCTCAGCTGGTTAGAGCGCCTGCTTTACACGCAGGAGGTCAGAGGTTCGAGTCCTCTACTGCCCACCACTGATTTAGCTTTAGAGTGTTCACAAGCTCCTACGAATACTCTAAAATCCTTCACCTATGGCGTCACCTCCGGAATGACCAGGTCAAGACCCTGCTCCGAAGGTATCACAATTACCTTGATATCTTCACCAAGTCTGTCGAGAAAGATATACTGTAGCACTTCCGGGGATAGAGATTCGGCAATAGCGGCATTGGCAGCAACCTGCGCATCGGTGACAATACGAATGTACTCGGCTTCACCTTCAGCCTTTGCTATCCGCGCGGCGGCTTCTCCCATTGCCTGGGCCTCTGCCTGTTCGGCCTCAACCTTCACCCGCTCCAACTTGTTCCTTGCCTCCCGTACCGCTTGCTCTGCGGCTACCTTAGCTTCGATAGCAGCAACAAAGGTATCGCTAAACTGAAACTCCGTTATCGATACTGCCTCAGTGATGATACCTCTCTGCAACAGCCGGGTCGACAGGCTCTGCTCGATAGCAGACTTAACCTCGTCACGCCTCAAGATGAGGTCCTCCGCATTGTATTTAGCTGTCACCTGCTTCACAGTTTCCTGGACAGCCGGGGCAGCGATTCTATCTATGTACCCCAATCCCAGTGTCCGATAGATTTCAGCAGTTGCCTCCGGCCGCAGCCGCCAGTTAAGGGCGATAGTGGTTCTCACATCTTGCAGATCAAGTGACGCGGCGGCGGCACCGGCCTCATATTTCTCGGTCTGTACCGACATTTTGATTACTGACTCGATAAACGGCAACTTTGCCTGTAAACCTTCTTCCAGTATGACGCCGGTAACGGCACCAAACCGGGTCACCACGCCACGATGACCGGCCGGTACAGTCACCAGTGAGCTGCCGATAATGCTGGAGATGATAATAACAAGCCCGATAATGCTGGCAATTTTACCCCTGTGCTGGTTATCAAAATCAGCCCCGTGTCTTCTCCAGAAATACAGACTAACAGAAGCAACAATAATACCGATAACAAGCAGTGCAATCATTTTTTCGTCTCCTTTTGATTAGGTAACGGAAATTTCCCAATTAGAACCACCGGATCGTGTTGCCACCTTAACACATACTTTATTCCATAATCAAGCCCAATTCCGACAGTTCAGTTTTCCCGGGTATTTTAACACGTTGCGGCATCTGCTAAACGCTTGACAAGCCTGTAATATCAGCGTAGTATTACTCCCCAAATAGAGCTTGCGTTAACGATTCGTAGCTGGGAAAGCATCTTTCTGAGTATTGAGGAAATTGCTATCATTTCATTACGGTGAGCCAAAATGTCGAGACTAATTAAGAAGACGTCCCAAAAGGCGGGGCTTCCCCCGGGCACCCTGGTGCATATCGGTGAAAGAAAGGCCGGCAAGGTCCGCATTACCATAATCGACTACGATGAGTTTAATCTGGAGGAGACCGAAGCAAGTACGGTTGAGGAATGCCTTCCCTACAAAGATAAACCGACCACTACCTGGATTAACATAGACGGCATCCACAAGACAGAGGTTATTGAGAAAATAGGCCAGCAGTTCGACTTGCACCCCCTTTTGCTGGAGGACATTGTCAACACAGGACAGCGCCCGAAGATGGAAGACTTTGGCGACTGTCTTTTTCTTGTCCTGAAGATGCTGAGCTACGCTGATGAGGACCACAAAATAGAAGCGGAACAGGTCAGCCTGATCCTGGGTCCGAACCTCGTCATATCCTTCCAGGAGCGTGAGGGCGACATCTTCGACACCATTAGAGAGAGAATCAGAAAGGGAAAGGGGCGGATCAGAAAAGCCGGGGCTGATTATCTCGCCTACATGCTGATAGACGCCGTAGTCGATAACTATTTCATAGTACTGGAGACCCTCGGGGAGGAGATCGAGGATATAGAAGCGGAGCTGGCAAGCAACCCAACCACGAAAATGCTACACAAAATACGCACCCTGAAGAACGAAATGCTATTCCTGCGCAAGTCATTGTGGCCGTTGAGAGAAGTCGTCAGCGGTTTGCAAAGGGGAGAATCAAGCCTGATCCAGCAAGCCACGCAAGTATACCTCAGAGATGTTTACGACCATACCATTCAGATTATCGATACCGTAGAGACCTTCCGGGATATGCTATCCGGCATGCTGGATATTTACCTTTCCAGCGTGAGCAATAAAATGAATGAGGTAATGAAGGTGCTAACCATCTTCGCCTCGATATTTATACCGCTGACTTTCGTGGCCGGCATTTACGGAATGAACTTTGAATTCATGCCGGAGCTTAAATGGCATTGGGGCTACCCCGTAGTTTTGATCGTAATGTCTGCTATCGCCACCGCCCTGGTAATTTATTTCAAGAGGAAAAAGTGGCTATAGGGTAACCAGGTCGACATCACCTACTGTAGTACTGTTTGAAGCTACATCCTCCAGTTTTCAAACCACCACTCGATATACGCCTCTTGAGGATACGCCCTGGCAAAGGCCTTTTTTGTAAAGCTATATTTATATTTTTTGCAGTACTCTTCAAGCAACTCATACGCCCGATTGATTTCCCTCATCATCTCTTGTTCACCCTCAGTTCCCCCTGACTTATCCGGATGATAACGACGGGCCAGATTACGGTAAGCGGCCTTTATTTCTTTTAGACTGGCTGTTTCACCAAGACCCAGCAATTTTCTGGCTTTTTCAATTTCCCCAAAGTTTGCCATATCTTTATCCGACCAATTTCTTCGCAGATATTTATTAACTCCGACTGACGTATTAAACACGCTGTGGTACTTAAAATACCAATAACATCAACATGCTAGATCCTATCAGTGTACTTTAAATATGGGCCCGATTTCTACCAAGCGTTCCCTTTACTTTTCTATTCTATCGCTCCTATTAGTAAACATTTCATTCTATCCAGCGTAATATTATGGGACTCTATAGGAATCCCCATCCAGTCGGATAAGGCCAATATCTCCTCGGGGTTATTTCCCATAAGGTGATCAAAGAAACCGGTAGCATCCAGTATAATGGCCCCGCCAGAGTGTTTAGGGAAATTTTCGTTAGCTAACCCTTTGTCCCATCCCTGATAAACATAGTGCCGGTATTTCAGCCATCCTGGAGTCATCCAGGACACATCTCTACCCCGGGGTATGCGTTCTCTATCTTGAGCACTGGCAAGCATATCAATACAGTGATCCGCTTTTATCCTGCTGATTTTAATGCCGGGTGTAAATTGCTCCTCAATTATGGTATCTAAACTGCGGTATGGATCATCGGTATTCACATAGCAGAACTTACCGCCATAGAGCACAATGATATTCGGGGCATAGCTCTGAGCAGTATTTATTTGTCTTATTAACTGCCTCTCCAGTTCACGCGGTAATTGGTGAAGGCCTGGTTTGGTATAAAGAATTTTTCTGGCATTAAGAAAACCAATATCCTTGAGGTAATTCAATTCCATATTGAGCGTACCGCAAGCGACAATTGCATATTCCTGAAAGTTATGCATGCCTCCCTGACAATTTGGTTCAGTCCTATTTTCAGCGCTACTTTCATTCATCACAAATTAGTCTCATTATTAGGTTATTTCTTACTAGCTGTAATAATTGTAAATCCGGCATCGGGATCATAGCCTTCACTCGGAAACTCCATATCTCTTAACTCTTGGGGTCTCTGAAACAACGTTGAAATGACCTTTTTAACCGAGAAACCCGCTTGTTTCAACAGCATAATAACTTCATCATAATTGTAAAAGGTAGCGTGTTTGTAGAAACGATTTCCCGCCAGCTTCTTTTGCTCGTAGAATTTACCCCAAGGGCTTCCCCTCAACACTAGACCCAGTACTACATTGCCTCCTGGAGCTAAGATACGGTGAGTCTCTTTCAAAACGAGTCTGGGTGAATCAACAAAGCAGAGAGTAACTATTATGAATACCGATCCAAACGAACCGTCCCGAAAAGGACTCTTTTCACCGCTGCTTAAGCAAGTATCTATTCCCCGGCTTTGTGCAATTTTCAGTAGTTCGCCAGAGGGATCAATGCCCTTTTGGATTCCCAGAGCCCGGGCAAAACGGCCGCTGCCCACGCCTATCTCTAACCAGGGATGGAGTAACGAAAGCATGACCTCCTGAAAAGCGCGCACCTCAATATCAAAGATCAGCTTCCCTTTATCCTCAAACCACAAGTCGTACTCTGAAGCTAATCTATTGAAAGTTATGGCCTTAGTATCAAAAGCTACTTCAAAATTACCCCCCTCAATTCTTATCGCCTTACCGTTTAATAAAGCATCGGCAATCTTTTGCCGGGCTGAGGCAAGGACTCTCTGGAATGTAGGGCGTGATATATTCATCTTGACTGCACTTGCCTCCTGATCTAGACCCTCCAGATCCTTCAAGCGTAATGCTTCTACCTCTTCCATTGATACACATATTTCTTCCATAAACCTCAAAGGTGTTCCCGCCGGCTTAAAGTATGTTATATCCGGCACAAAACCGATTCGTCTCAGTCGCGGTGGTCTAGTCATTTAATCCTCTCACTCGTTAATAACGATCATATGCTCGTTATTAACGATAACACCAGCTATCTAGTTAGTCAATATATGTATATAAGATAAGAATGAGACTTATTGACTGCCTTCACGATTGAATAGATAGGGCTACTTAATCCAAAGAATCCACTCGAAGACGGAGCAGTGAACTTCGAGAGCCTTCGGCGGTCGTTTAATCAGTGTTCATAATGAAGTAAGGATATGGACATAAAACATAAAAAGGGGCAAGCACAAATCCTGCCCCTTTTTATTAATATCTAAGACCAAAGCTACTATAGGAGTTAGTAGTTACGACGCATTAGCCGTATTCTTGACCTTATGCAACGCATTACTCGCAGCATCCGTAATCTGATATGCCAACGGAGATGCAGTGAGCCACGGATGTGTACCCATGGGGAACATGGCGATCTGTTCCATGGTCATTCCATTAACGATAGCAGCCGCAATTATGTTAGCTACCTCGCCCACCGTATGAGTACAACAGGCACAACCGCCGACTATCTTACCTGACCTGCGGCAGAAAGCCAGTCTGACTCTCATCGGATGAGCCTCCGGCATAGTTCCCGGATGTTTTGAAGCAGCCTCCGCCTCTCCCACAATTATTTCATAACCCATTTCACGAGCCTTCGCCTCCGTCAGGCCTGCCACAGCAATAGCAGTGTTTCCCAGTACTGTTGAAAATACGCCGATAGTACCTACGTTACGCCACTGTGGCTGGAAGAGATTAGCCGCCGCAATCTTACCCTCTCGTGTGGCTATTGAAGCGAGCCTTAGCGGTGTTGGCGCCCCGTTGAAGAAAGAATATTTCTCGGCACAGTCACCGACAGCAAAAATACTACCGTCAGTAGTTCTCTGGAACTCATCGACCTTAATTCCGCCAGTGGTACCGATTTCTAAACCAGCGTTCTCCGCCAGTTGTACATTCGGCTTAACACCGATTCCGACGACGACCAAGTCGCATTTAATCTGCTTACCGCTCTGCAGGGTTACAGACTCGGCCTTACCAGTTCCATCGATAGATTTTACGCCGTCGCCGGTGATTAATTCTATACTATTACTTCTCAAAGACTCTTCCGCTCTTATGCATAACTCGGTGTTGCAGACCAACTGCAGACAATGCTCAAGCAGCTCTACTACCGTAACCTTGTGGCCCCGCTTGCGGCACTCGTCAGCGAACTCCAACCCGATGAATCCGCCCCCGATTACCACGATATCACCGGTGCCGTTAATAACTTCGGCCAGCCTCTCAAGATAATCAGTATTTTTCCAGGCAAACCAGACTCCCTTTTTATCTATTCCCGGGACAGGTGGCTGCAGCGGACTAGAGCCGGTAGCCAGAACCAGCTTGTTATAGCCTATCTCCTCGCCACTCTTGAGCTTGACCGTCTTGCTATTACGGTCAATTGCCACCACCTCGCCAATCTTCAATTTAGCTTCTCCGAGGATTTTATCCGGAATAATATTTTTGCTAACTGCTCCCAGCGTACCGAAGATGTAGGGAATCCCACAGGGGACCGGAACCTTTTCCTCCATCCGTATTACCAGTATATCTTCGAGGCCATGGTGCTTTTGAGCACATATGGCAGCCTGTATTCCGCCGGCACTACCCCCTACGATGACCAGTTCGTGCTTTTCCATGATGGTATTACCCTCCCCTTTTTTATATAATTGTACTGAAATCGAAGGTTATTATACCCCCCAGGGGTATAATTAGCAAGGTTTTAATTTACTCTGTCACGGAGGCCCGATGGCTAAGAAGCAAATCAATAAAAGGATCCTGATAAATCGACTAAAAAGAATCGAGGGGCAGACGCGCGGCCTGCAGAAGATGATAGAGAACGATCGTGATTGCGAAGCCATATTAACACAGTTAGCAGCAGTCCGTTCGGCAGTGGAGAGCCTGGGGGCACTGGTATTGAACAATTACCTGTACTTCTGCTTTACCAGAGCAGAAGATAAGGAACCTGAGGGAATCGGCTCACTGGCACGGGCATTAACCATTTGGGGCAGGGTTTACATCAAACGTTAATGATATCACCAATAAGGGATTCATGTGTTTACTCCATCCGCAACTTTAAAGAGCCGGCTATTCATCGCCGCCGGTAGTATCTCTATCGGTGTTGGTATCATCGGCATCTTTCTGCCTCTTTTACCGACGACACCCTTCCTACTGCTGGCTGCCTATTGCTATGGCAGAGGCTCGAAGCGGCTATATAATAGGCTCCTGAGAAACAGGCTCGTGGGGGATTACCTAAGGAATTATTTGGAAGGTAAGGCAATGTCTATCAAAGCTAAAATCTACTCACTTAGCCTATTATGGACGGTTATCGGGCTGACTGCCGCGTTTGTTGTCGACAGTCAAGTAGTCAAAATCGTTCTGTTAGCGGTCGGTGCCGGAGTAACGGTACACGTGGCTCTATTAAGACTTGTGACATCCAGGCTGGTGCTCGCCCAAAAATCCATGCCTCACGGGAAATAGGTTAGATTGAATGAGCTTTCGAACCGGGAAATACTCACTACTCAATGAAGATACTTGCCACTACGTATGTCGGTATTTTTATTCATCTCCTTGACAAAACCCTAATAATAGTATTAAGATTTATTATCGATTATGATACAAAGAGCGACCAGACAGAGAGAAGCCATATTGCAGGTACTCAGGTGTGCCGACTCGCACCCTACGGCCGATTGGATATACGAGGAAGTCAAGAAGAGTATACCCAATATCAGCAAAGGCACGGTATACCGCAACCTTAAGGTATTACGGGATACCGGTAAGATTGCGGAACTTAATCTCAGCGGCACCGTCAGCAGATACGAAGGCAGACAGGATAATCACTATCACTTCAGGTGTACAAAATGCGGGCAGATCTTTGATCTTGACGAACCGGTCAACAAAAAACTTGAGGAAAAGATAGCCGGGAAAACCGGCTTCACGGTCTCATCCCACCAGCTTGAATTCCGTGGCATCTGCAAAGACTGCCAGCAATAAATGGTTATCATCGAAATGATCCAAGGAAAGGAGAAATGAAGTTGAGCAAATCAATCAAAGGAACACAGACGGAGAAAAATCTTTTGACGGCGTTTGCCGGTGAATCCCAGGCAAGAAACCGCTACACATTTTTTGCCAGTGTCGCCCGCAAGGAAGAATACGAGCAGATCGCCAACATCTTTACCGAAACGGCCGGTAACGAGAAGGAACATGCTGAAGTTTTCTTTAAATACCTCGAGGGTGGTGACTTAGAAATCACGGCAGCCTATCCGGCAGGGATTATCGGAGACACTCTGACAAATCTAATAGCCGCCGCCGACGGTGAGAAGCTGGAATGGAGCACCATCTATGCCGAATTTGAAAAAACCGCTAGAGAAGAAGGTTTTAAGGATATAGCCACTTCCTTCAAGGAGATTGCGGAAGTAGAGGAATTTCACGAAGGCCGCTACCGGAAGCTTGCCAAAAACGTGGCCGGGGGAGAGGTATTCATAAAGAAGGCTGCGGTGAAATGGCACTGCACCAACTGCGGATACATCCACGAAGGTCCCGAGGCTCCGAAGGAATGTCCGGCCTGTAAGCACGCTCAGTCATACTACGAGTTACTGGCGGAAAACTACTAACGTATTTGGCAGGCTAGATATGTAATCTCCGGGAAGCAACTAGGAGGTAACATTATGAATGAAGAGAACAAGTGCCCGGTAACGGGGAGAGTAAGCAAGCCTACTGCCGGGGGCGGCACGTCGATCCGGGACTGGTGGCCGAACCAGTTAAACCTCAAGATTCTCCATCAGAACTCCAGCTTGAGCAATCCGATGGGCAAGGAATTCAACTACGCCGACGAATTCAAGAAGCTCGACCTGGCGGCCCTGAAGAAGGACCTCTATAAGCTGATGACCGACTCGCAGGACTGGTGGCCGGCCGATTACGGTCACTACGGGCCGCTCTTCATCCGGATGGCGTGGCACAGCGCAGGAACATACCGTATGGGTGACGGTCGCGGTGGCGCAAGTTCCGGCAGCCAGCGTTTTCCACCCCTCAACAGCTGGCCGGATAATGCAAACCTCGACAAGGCACGCCGCCTGCTCTGGCCAATCAAACAGAAATACGGCAGGAAGATCTCCTGGGCCGACCTCATGATCCTCGCCGGCAACTGTTCTCTTGAGTCGATGGGATTCAAGACCTTCGGTTTCGGCGGCGGACGTGAGGACGTCTGGGAACCGCAAGAAGACGTTTACTGGGGGAGCGAGAGCGAGTGGCTTGGCGACAAGCGCTACTCCGGTGATCGGGAACTGGAAAATCCCCTCGCTGCCGTGCAGATGGGCCTGATTTACGTGAATCCGGAAGGTCCGAACGGTAATCCTGATCCGGTCGCGTCGGGGCGTGATATTCGCGAGACCTTTGCCCGCATGGCGATGAACGATGAGGAAACTGTCGCGCTCATTGCCGGCGGACACACCTTCGGCAAGTGCCACGGCGCGGGTAATGCGGCCCTCGTCGGTCCAGAACCCGAGGCCGCCGGCGTCGAGGAGCAGGGCCTGGGCTGGAAAAGCAGCTTCGGCAGCGGCAAAGGCGGCGATACGATCACCAGCGGCCTCGAAGGTGCCTGGACCCCCAATCCGATCAAGTGGGGTAGTGACTACTTCGATGTCCTGTTCGGCTATGAATGGGAGCTGACAAAAAGTCCCGCCGGTGCGAAACAATGGATACCCAGAGATAGGGCCGGGGCCGGCACCGTACCGGATGCCCACGATCCTGCTAAACGACACGCACCCATGATGACCACGGCAGACCTGGCCCTGAGATTCGACCCGATCTATGAGCCAATCGCGAGACGTTTTCATAAAGACCACGCGGCGTTTGCAGACGCCTTTGCCCGGGCCTGGTTTAAGCTGACCCACCGCGACATGGGCCCCCGCTCGCGCTACCTCGGTTCGGAGGTTCCTGCCGAAGACCTCATCTGGCAAGATCCGGTACCGGTTGTCGACCATGAATTGATCGACGCGAAGGACATCGCTTCCCTCAAGGCTAAGATCCTGGCTTCAGACCTTTCTATCTCGGAACTGGTTTATACCGCCTGGGCTTCGGCATCCACCTTCCGTGGCTCCGACAAGCGCGGCGGCGCCAACGGGGCACGCATTCGTCTTGCACCACAGAAGGACTGGGAAGTCAACCAGCCGGCGAAACTAGCAAAGGTCCTGAAGACGCTCGAGACAATCCGGAAAGAGTTCAACAAGTCGCAGAACGGTGGTAAGAAGGTCTCGCTGGCCGACTTGATCGTTATGGGCGGGTGTGCGGCCGTCGAAGCAGCGGCAAAGAAAGGCGGACACGACGTGACAATACCATTCACGCCGGGGCGCACGGATGCATCTCAGGAGCAGACCGACGTAAAGTCATTTGCCGTGCTCGAGCCGTCCGCAGACGGATTCCGCAACTACCTCAAAGCCAAATATGCTGTATCGGCAGAGGAGCTGCTGGTTGATCGGGCTCAGCTGCTGACCCTAACCGCTCCTGAGATGACGGTTCTGGTCGGCGGCATGCGTGTCTTGAATGCTAATTACGGAAATTACCGGCACGGCGTCTTCACCAAGCGGCCGGAGACGCTCACCAATGACTTCTTCGCAAATCTGCTCGACATGGGCACGATCTGGAAGCCAACTACAGAGGATAAAGAAGTGTTCGAGGGTCGTGATCGCGCAACGGGCGAAATCAAATGGACCGGCACCCGTGTCGACCTTATCTTCGGTTCCAACGCCCAGCTCCGGGCTCTGGCAGAAGTCTATGGATGTGAGGACTCCCGGGAGAAATTCGTGCACGACTTCGTAGCGGCGTGGAGCAAGGTAATGAACCTGGACCGCTTCGATGTCGTCCGATCGTAGCATAAATATTTACGCGGCCTTCTGAAGTGTGTTCTGAACTGTAAACCAGATGGTCTATCGATGGCGACCAATATGGAGACCTGATGAGGCTATGCTACACCTTTCCTAATTTCGCCGAGCCACGGAAGTTAGCATTAGAACAGGAAGGCCATCCCAGAGTTCATAACCGGGGTGGCCCTCCTTTCTGTCCGTAGAAGTGCCGACGCATACCTTAATCTTCGCCATAAAATGCCAGCGATACACATCGGGGCCCGGTCACCACACAGGCCACTGATGAGTGTGGCGTTATATGGAGTGCACTAAATTCAAATTGAGAGACAAGTTTTCTCTTTAATGCTTCGGCTTCCTTTAAATCACTACTATAACTTATATCCGCGCATATCTTTCTGTTTCCACATTTTTCTCTCACGATCTCAACCAGTGCATCTAATGCCTTCCCTTTCGTTCTATTCTTGGATATGAATTTCCCTACTCCGCCGCTGGAAGCATCCATTTCCAGAAGGGGGTATATCGGCATGGGAGCTTTGGCTATGTTGGGTTCTCCTCCTGACCTCCCCGATCTCTCAAAGAAGAATAGCGTCTCAGGAACGTTTATCAGGGTTACTTTTTGCGCAACCTGACGGGCAATCCTGGCTACATCTGATAGACTCTTGCCTTCGTTAGCTGCTCTGGCAGCCGCCAGAACAACAAGCAGCTCGCCGGATATAACACTGCGGGAATCGACCACTTCAATAGCGATATCAGGTAATTCCTTACTGGCGCTCTCTTTAGCCTGTATGGCAGCGTTATAGTCTGCAGACATACTCGATGACAAGGCAACGAACAGCATGCTCTTCACACTCTGACTAGCTCTCTTGTAGGCTTTCAGAATTTCACCTGTAGTACAAGCCGAGTGAGTCGGCAGGTCCTGGTAGGATTCAAGCCGGGTAAATAGTTTCTCTCTGTCAATGGAGTTATCAGGATAATCCTTACCGTCAAATATGGTATGGTAAGGTACCACCATAACGTCGTATTCCCTGGCTTGCTCCGAGGACAGACCACCCAGACTATCAGTAATCACCATCACTTCTTTCATCTGATTAACTCCTGATAAGCTATTATTTTTCGTGGAGGGAAATGGAAATAGTATGAGGTAATAATAGATGATTATTAGTAATGTCGTCAAAACGCTGAGCGCCGGCTGCTGCCCAGTTATACTACAGACCGGCTTTACATACTGAACCATTGCTTTACCAACCGTATATGGACAATTTCCCTATCGACCATTAAATCGTTTTTACAGATCATCCTGTATGTGAGATGATAATAATGCTCCAAGTAGTAGAGCTGTCGTGGTTTAGTAGAAGGGAAACAACCAGCACCGCAAGGTTAAGGGGTAATTCAGTCGAAGCGCCACGGATAAGCCAAATTACTTGGAGCATTCCTTTTGTCCGGATACATTCCTAATTTGCCTTCCCCTTATCCTTATCCCCATATACACTCTCAAGCTCCCCTCGAACATCGCTGACCCCGTATAGCTCTGTCTTGACTTTTGTACAATCAGTCAATATTATGTGTGTTAATAAGGACGACTACTTTACCAGGCTATGAGAAGCCAGCATAAGGAAGGTTCTATGAAAAGGCTATGTTTAGGAATAGCTTTGGCCTTAACCTCTTTATTACTGTTTCTGCCCGCTACACCGGCTATGGCCGCCTCGTTGGATATATCACCGAACCATGCTCCGGTAGATACGCTGGTCAACATCAACGGCAGCGCCTTTACTCCGGGAGCAAACTATCAGATACGCTTCGCGTACGATACCAGTTTTGAGACTATAGCCAGTGGCACAGTGGATCCAGCCGGCGCATTATCACGTAATATCAGGGTGCCGGAGATGCCCGGCGGAACCTACAATGTGCGTGTATCAACCAGCTACGAAAATGCGACTGTCATCTTCGATGTCGAGCCAGAAGTAGAACTTAGCAGCACGACTTCCCTGGTAAATGACCAGGTAACTATACAGGGCACCGGCTTCAGAGCCAGCCGTAGTATAACCATCCGATTTGACAATAGAAGTATCGCTACCACCTCAACCAACTCCCGCGGCAGCTTCACCACAACCTTCCGTATTCCGGAGGCTGACCGCGGCAGCCATGAAGTCAGCGCTGATGACGGCATGTTTGAGGCTATAGACAGTCTCCTTGTGACACAATCGATATCAATCTCACCAAGCTCCGGCAGCACGGGCACCGAAGTCACGATAACAGGACGCGGCTTCCGTGCCAACCGGGCAATCAGTATTTTCTTTGATGATGACCGGGTTGCTACCAGCCCCGCTTCGGTAAGAAGCAACAGCAACGGCAGTTTCACCGCAGACTTCGATGTACCGATTTGCATTAACCGCACTCTTGAGGTACTGGCAAGTGACGGCACCTATACTGCGAACACCGATTTCACCGTCGTCGCCAGTATAACACTGTCCCGGGTATCGGGTGAGGTCGGAAATGAGGTCACTATCATAGGACACGGCTTCCGCTCCAACCGGAATATTGAAATAATATTCGATGGGGATGAATTAAACACATGGCCATCAGTAGTCCGCTCCGACGGCACCGGCTGCTTTGAAGCCACCTTCTTAATCCCACCAAGCGCCAACGGCATACACGAAGTAGAGGCCAGCGACGGCACTGAATTAGATGATGCTAATCTTACCACTGAATCCACTCTGAAACTTAACCCGTCGAGCGGACCAATCAACGCCACCGTCGGTATCACCGGTACGGGTTTTGGCAAATCAAGAACAGTGACCATCCGCTTCAACGGCGATCACGTTAGGACCAGCGCTACTGATTCTTATGGCAACTTCGCCGACCAGTTCGTAGTTCCTTCGGTAACGAGCGGCAACTATTCTGTAACCGCCAACGACGGTACTGCGGCAGGTAGCGCCAGCTTTACAGTGACCACCAGCCTGGAAATAAGTCCCGACAACGGCAATGTGGGCTCGTACATAACAGCGAAAGGAACCGGCTTTACCGGAGTGGTTGTAATACAATACGACAACTCTACCGTAGCGACCACCAGAGCCGATGCCAACGGCAACTTTTCCATTGCCTTTAAGGTTCCCGCCAGCCGTCACGGACAGCATACTATAAGCGCCAGTGATACCATCAACACACTGGAGACCCATTTTATCGTGGAATCCACCCCACCACCGACACCTCAGTCCGTGTCTCCGGATAATGGCTCCAGGCAGGGCACCCGACCAACCCTAACATGGAACATGGTGAGCGATCCGAGCGGTGTGACTTATACTATCCAGATTGCCCCGGATGACAGTTTCGCAACTATAATACTTGAGAAAAGGGGCCTCACCCAATCACCATACTCTCTTACTAAGGAGGAATCACTCCGCGGTACCGATAGCAACACCCCCTATTACTGGAGGGTGAAAGCTGTCGATGGGGCTGAAAATGAGAGCAACTGGTCGGCATTACGCTCCTTTTATGTGAGATACCTGCCCCAATGGGCGCTTATCCTTATTATCGCTTCAGCCTGCGTTGCGATTGCCGTTATGATCACCAGACACCATTACAAAAAATCGTAGCCGGTTAATATTGTCTGCCCAATATCACTGATTACAGGCGTGGAATAACACGTCGCATGCAATAAAAGAGGAAGCCTGAGCAATGAATACCAAGAAATTCACTGTCCTGCACTCTAACGATATGCATGGTGATTTTCTTGCCGAGATAAAGGACGGCGGCAGCAGACTCACCGGTGGTCTGGCCCTCCTCTCCGGGTACATCAATAAAGTCCGCAGGGAGGAGGAAAACGTCTTCTACCTTATCTCGGGAGACATGGTGCAGGGCTCCCTCATCGACTCGGAATACAGGGGCATTTCCACCATGGAAATCATGAACTATCTGGCCCCCGATGTCGTTGCCCTGGGCAATCACGAGTTCGACTACGGCCTGCCCCATCTTCTCTTTCTGGAGAAAGTAGCCAACTTTCCCATTGTTAACGCCAATCTCTATGTAAGCAAGTACAACAAGCGGCTGATGCGGCCTTACCTGATCATCAAAAAGGCGGGCTTCGATGTACTCTTCACCGGCATCATCACCGAGAAAGTGATAGATGCCATCAACAATCAGGACGATCTGATCAGCAGTTTCATCACCCTGGAAGAAGCCAGCCAGGAAATAGGCAAGATCACCAATGCCTACAAGAACGACGACATAGACCTTACCATTATCCTGACCCATATCGGCTTTGAATCCGATATTGAGCTGGCGAAGATGCTGAATCCTGAGTGGGGGGTTGATATGATCATCGGCGGCCATTCCCACACCATCCTGGAAAAGCCGGCCAAGGTCAACGGAATACTGATCGCTCAGGCGGGCGTTGGAACCGACCAGATCGGACGCTTTGACATCGTGGTCGATGACGATACCAACAGCATTGTGGACTATGAATGGCAGCTTATTCCGGTTGACGACAGATTAGCCGAGCCCGATGCTAAACTCGAGGAATACATCGACTCTCTTAAGGGACAGGTAGACCGGAAGTATAGCACCATTATCTGCAAGTTTGGTGAGATTCTTACTCACCCCCGGCGGGAGGTTGAGACCTCCCTGGGCGACCTCATCGCCGATGCCTTCGCCGAAATCGCCGAGAGCGATGTCATGCTGGTCGGCAGCGGTTCAATCAGGTCGAAGGAAATGGGCCCCGTGGTCACCCTTAAGGATTTAAAGACCTGCTTCCCCTACGACGACGTGATAACAAGATACCGGATCAGCGGTGCCCAGCTCAAACGCATCTTTGCCCATATTATGAGGCCGGATAATCGAAATAGCGAGGGGGAATGCTACCAGGTAAACGGCAGGGTGAAAGCCGTCTACAATGATGCCGCGAGAGAACTGGCATCACTCACGGTCAATCGGCAGCCGGTTTCCGATGATCATTGCTATACCATCGCCATGCTTGGTTTTCATTCCAAAAACTCAAGCGCCTATCTTAATATCACTAACGAGGAGCTTCTTGCTTCGGGAAAATCAAAGGTCATCAGTACCTCGGCTCAGGAAGTGCTCGAAGAGTATCTGAGAAACCACCAGAACATCAGCCGCAGGGTTGAAGGCAGATTAGTCTATAACTAGATTGAAAATACGGTTTAGAGCTTTCCTAACTCATCGAGTATTTTTATTACTCTTAATGACTCACCCATACCGGATGTACCGCTCATAGCCAATTCCACCGATAGGGTCTCCAGAATTTCATCTTTACTAGCCCCGGATTCAAGTGCCCGAATAGTGTGGGAAAGGATACAATTTTCACATCCGGCCCTGAGGGCTATTCCCAAAGCGATAAGATGCTTTATCCTTTTAGGAAGTGCGCCGTCCTTGTACACGGATTCAAGTATGGAAGTCTCCTGGGTCATCAACTCGGGAAACAATTGCCTGAATTTTTCTCGTAATACAACCCGCTCATCATTTAGTTTTAACTGATTTTCCATGTCGGTAAACACCTTCCAAATTATTATTGCGCAACTACTGTCATGGTGTTAAAAGTCTATATGATCCTTAATCATACCATACACCGGTTCTCGGATTTGTATGTTTCGACTAACTCCAGAGAAACTTATCATCAAAGTCCCTAAGTCAGTTTTGTGCAATTTGATACAAGGAATTGTTGTGTTAAGATAGAATATCAATATCCTTAAAGGAGACCTGTTTTGCGCTACTTCAGGGTGCCACGGGAGATAGTATTCGGCTATGGTTCTCTCAATCACCTGGCCAAAATGAATACGAAGCGGGTGGCGGTGATATGTGGAGGAGGCGCTACAGCCAGACTGGCCGGGGACAAGGTGCTGCCGCTGTTGATAGAGTCGGGGGGGAAAGCCGAATTGATGACAGGTGTACTTCCGGAGCCCCCGATCAGGCAGGTCGTAGATTTTAAAGAGAGACTTCTTGAATTTAGACCTGACTGGATTCTGGGATTCGGCGGCGGTTCCCCGATAGACCTGGCCAAATCAGCCTGGCTTTTCTATGAACACCCGGAACTGGATGTTTTCAATAAAGTAAGGGAGTGGGGAGAAGGCCCGATCAAGTCAATGCCTCCGCTAAGGCTTAAAGCCAGATTTATAGCCGTTGAGACCACCAGCGGCAGCGGGACCGGCGTCAGCCGCGGCTCGGTTATTTTCGACGAATCCAGCAAGCGGAAATATCCGGTGCGCAGCTACGAAATGGTACCGGATACAGCCATTTATGACCCCGAGCTGTGTCTTTCTCTGCCACCCGACGTCACCGCCAATACCGGCATGGACGCACTTACCCATGCCGTAGAGGCCTACGTGTCGATTAACGATAATGAACCTGCCAAATGGCTGGCGCTGAGGGCGATAAAATACGTTTTGCAATATCTACCCATTGCCTGCTCGCAACCCGACCATAAAGAGGCTCGAGAGAAAATGCACGAAGCCAATATGATGGCCGGAATGGCTTTCAGCAATACCTCGCTGGGTATCAACCATGCCCTGGCTCACGCGTTAGGCGCAGGTTACGGCATACCCCACGGCCTATGCAACGCCGTTCTGTTGCCCTACGCCATAGAATTTAATCTTCCCGATGCCGAAGCCGGGTATGCCGAGATAGCCCGGACTATCGGCCTCAAAGAGCGCACGGCCAAAAAGCAGGCCAATGCGCTCAGCAAGGAAGTATTTAGATTGGGCCAGCTGCTTGGCATTCCCAGTCTCAAAGACGCCCTGGCGAACAAGCTGGACCACTTCGAAAAACACCTGGATATCGTTGCCCGGAACGCTTTTTCCGATCCCAACATAGCGGCCAACCCGCGGCAGGTAAAGTCGTCTGCCGAGATAGAGAGGATATACCGGAAGGCGCTGGAGCCCGCAGGTTGATAGCTAGAGATGAGGATACGAAAAGCTAAATCACGTCTATTACAGCGGCCCTGGCTAACGCTTCCTGATGACTATAGCCTTTTTCAAGATATCTGGATATCCGGTAGGAACATCTATACTGCGGACAGAGGACGCGTTTTATTATATTCTTCAACTTCGTCTCTCTTTCCCGATCATTAACACCGTAACCCTTGACAGCAATACTCTTATTCACTACCTTGTTATCTTCGCGACCGATTTCCTCACAATTGAAGTACCGCCAGCCATCTTTGTGCGAGACGACTATTTTGCCGTTGCATAGAGACTCAGGGTTTTTCGACGACTCTTTTCCATATAATTCGGACTCTAACAATTTCTCTTTCATCTGACTTACCCCCTAATCGTCCCGGGTTACTTATCTCTCAAGAACCGATACCACGGTCCAATCCGGATACATCTGCTTAAATTTATCCTTAGCTTCCTGCTCCGTTTTGGCCTTGATATCGACGACGAAAGTACCCAGCTCATCAGGCCTTTCATAGCTGACGGAATATTTCTTAGACATCCGTCCACCACCTCTATAGTCTATATAACGAATTGTAACAGGCAAATGTTATTATTTTGTTAAAATATGAATGGATAAACATGAGAGGAGGCATATGATCGACTGTCACCATACGCCTCCTCTCGCTTTAGCTATTCCGGTTAGTCCAGTATTTCGTAAGCTATCTGAACAGATATACTTATCGTGAGCTCTCCCGGTTCGATGGGCGTTGGTGCGGGTGCTGGTACTGCCCCTTCTGCCGCCATGTAATCCCGATAAACAACGGGGTAATAACCACCGCTTTCGGAAATATAGGTTGCCTGACCCAGTTCAACACCGGCCAGAGATGCCATGTCTTCCGCCTTTGCTTTAGCATCGGCAACTGCCAGGGCCCTAGCCTCCTCTTGATATGCCTTCGGATCGTCTATCGAGAAACTGATATTGTTAACACGGATAAAGTCACCGCCGGCCAGAGCCACGGCATCAATTATGGAGCCCGCCTGGTCTATTTCCCTTATTTTAGCGGTTACCATGTTGCTGACCCGATAACCGGTAACGGTTTCTTCCTCTCTATCGTAGTCCCACCTGGTAATCCGCTGAATACTGAACTGCTCGGTACTAATATCTTTGTCGGCTATGCCGCTATTTTTCAGAGCCGCCATCACCTCGTTCATCGCCGCGGCGGCTTTTTCCTGAGCAGCCGCCACCGTAATATCTTCAGCTTCGACACCAAGCCATACCGTAGCCAAATCAGGAACAGCCTGAACCTCACCCTGACCGTTGACCCAGATACCCTGCTGCTGGTTAACCAGCTCAACTTTTACCGATTCCGGAGATCCATTGCCAGCCGGGCTGGCAACACATCCCGTGAAGGCTACCAGCGGAACTACAATTGCCAGAATCCCAAGAATAATAAACCATTTCCTATTCACAGATTTTCCTCCTCCGACTAATAATTTTTTCTAAATAATATAACGGGGAAAAGCCCCAGTAGTTAGCCCGGCTGCTCTAATATCACAATAGCCATCATCGGTTGATAAACTGCTTTTGCTGCCGCTACTCTGATATAATTGTGGTCAAAATCACCCATTCCAACACGAGCAGACCATGCCGAAGACAATCATAGGTTTAACTACAGATGAACTGCGTGTTCTGGTTGAGAAGGCCGGCGAACCGGCTTACCGTGGCAATCAGTTAGCAGAGTGGGTCTACCAGCGTGAAGCACACACGTTCGAGGAGATGACTAACCTGCCGCTCAGTCTGCGTTCGCAGTTGAGCCGGGAATATGAGGTCGGCCGTTCCCAAATCCTCTCCGTGCAACACGGCAGGGACACGACTATCAAGCTGTTGCTGGCGATGTGCGATGGCGCCAAAGTGGAAACCGTGGGCCTGCCGTACGCAGGTCATTTCAGCTGCTGCGTATCTACGCAGGTAGGCTGTCCGGTAGGTTGTGTTTTTTGCGCCACCGGGCTGAGCGGCTATGTCCGCAACCTGACGGCCGGAGAGATTGTAGAACAGGTATTGGCAGTACAGGAAGTGGTAAGAAATAAGCAACTACCCTCTGGCAGCCATACTAACCGCATTGACCACGTCACTTTCATGGGTATGGGGGAGCCGCTGCTCAACCAGGCGGCCACTATGAAGGCATTACAACTGCTGAAAAACGAGCTGGGCATCTCCATGAGGCATCTGACATTGAGCACGGTCGGCTTTGTTCCCGGCATTTACAAGCTAGCACGGGAGAAAACACAAATTACCCTGGCGGTATCTCTGCATGCTGCGAACGATCAGCTCCGCCGGAAACTTATCCCCAGGGTAATCAAGTTCAGCGTAACCGAGATTCTGGATTCCTGCCGTGAATTCGTAAAGCAGACCGGGAGAAGGGTAACGCTGGAATATTGCTTGCTTAACGGAATCAATGACGGCAGTATAGAAGCTCATGAACTGGCCAGAGCGGTAGGCAGGCTTAACTACCATGTGAATTTGATTCCATACAATGCGGTCTCCGGTCTTACCCTGCACTCCCCACCGAGAGAACGAATCCGGGCCTTCCGCGGAATTCTGGAAAGCGCAGGCATTCCCGTGACACAGCGGCTTCAGCGCGGCACAGGCATCGATGCTGCCTGCGGACAGTTGCGAAACCGTACAATATAGGCAATACTCCTAAACACAAAACAGGGCCGGCAAAATCCCACAACACAGCAGTATTTCACCGAATCCATTACCTACCAAGCTCTTCGCAAATCACCACCACTGTACTATAATGACAATATAACCTGACTAACAGGTTAACGCTATACCTTATATTAACTGCACTTAAAACAGGAAATCCTGGTTAGACTAAAGGAGGCAATGTGACGATACGTATTATCTCTCGCAGTAATGAGCTTTTCCAGGACCGGCAAGAAGCAGGAAGACTACTGGCTAGCGAGCTTAGACAGTTCATCTCCGATAATACAGTAGTGATAGGTATCCCTCGGGGCGGCGTTATTGTAGCCTATGAGATAGCAAGAGAGCTCAAGGTTGAATTCGATATCGTGCTGGCTCATAAACTGCGCAGCCCCGGGCATGCCGAACTGGCTATCGGTTCCGTAACCGAGCATGGTAAGACATTCCTCAACAAAGTGCTCGTCCGCGGACTTAGTGTTAGTGACGACTATATCGAGGAAGAAAAGAGGCGGCAGCTCGTTGAAATCAAAAGGCGTGCCAATTCCATCCGCCTGGTGAAGCCAAAGGTACCGCTAACCGGCAAAACGGTCATTCTTACCGATGACGGTGTGGCCACCGGAGCCACGGTACAGGCAGCAATATGGTCGGTTAGACTGGAAAACCCGGCGAGATTGATCGTCGCGCTACCGGTGGGGCCTAAAGAGACAATCGCTAATCTATCAGTAGATGTCGATGAAGTCGTATGTCTGCGCGCTCCGGAGGATTTCGCCGCAGTCGGGCAATTCTACCTGCGATACACCCCTGTCGACGACGATGCAGTCCTTAAGATCATGGGACAACAATCGAGATGAAGGCTGAATTACCTCATAAGCTTATACCTATTTACAAAACTGTACTTACCAAATGCTTCTTCCCAAGCATGTATTGAAAATCCAGTAATCTTGTATCGTGGCGCTTGCTAAACGAAGACTTCCAGAGTATTGACAACTGCCCAAGCAGGAGTACAATTGCATTGTGGGAAGACAACTCAATGCAGAGTTTAGCTGCAGGAGGCTCATTGATGACTAGGAAACTTAGAATCACACTCTGGGTAGCGATAGGTCTGACTATAGGAACGCTGCTATGGATAATCTTTGGACCCATTTTAGTTCCATCACTATACCCAGGTAATGACATGGTTCCCAATGTTAATATCCAAGTTTTCATCATATCCTTTGCCCTTGTCTTCGTTTGCGGAATATTGATTGTGCGTTGGGCGAGGACAAATGCTGCTCAGAATCCGTTGAAGAGATACCTACTGTTAGCTGGTGCATCTGCAATGGGTATTCTTTTCTTCGGCACTATCGTACATATGTTCACTGAGTTTGGCTTCATAATGGCTACTATTGTCTGCCCAATAGCCCTTATTGTAGGTGCTGTATTGGCGCTGAGATTCAAGAGTATTCCTACAGGCTAAGTAATGAATAACCAAGAAAAACAAGAACACGAGGGAAATCGTTGAAGCTATCCCTGCTATCTATTACAGTGTTGATAGCAGCTATCTGCCTAGGTACTGGGTGTCATACACACGGGGTAGCTCAGATCGGTGAAGATAACTCAATAAACGTTAGCGTCAACGAGGAGTTTATTCTTACCCTTGACACCGATGCGACCAATGGATATAGCTGGTATGAAAGTCATGACCCGATGATGCTTGAACTGGTAGGTAGAACATATAGGAAGGGTGAGCATACTAAACCGGAGCTATCTGGTTCCACAGGTGGGGTGGAATATTTTTCGTATAAAGCTTTGAAGACAGGTGAAACGGAAATAATCATGACCTACGAAAGGCCATGGTACAAAGAAACCATAAAGCAAGAGGCCTTCACCGTTAATATACACTAATCCCTAATCAGACCTTAGGTAACAGTCACACTCCCCTGCATAATTAATCCTTATCTCTCCATTCCACTATACACCCTCAAGCTCTCCTCAAACCTCACCCTCCTCGTATGCCTGACCACCATGTCAGGATCTCCCAACCCTATAGCCTCATGATATGCTTAAAATCCAACCCAGCCCTGTGTAAATTCGATGCAAAGTTCTTCTGAAGGGAAACTAATTCCTGCCGTGACTAGAGAACGAAATGGGCATCTCTGTATAACAAAGACGCTACACATCTGTGAACCAAACGATAACCCTAAAACAACTTTTTGATAACGATTGTGAATTTTATCTAAGAAAGAGTTTACTAGGCCGTACAGGTCTCGACCCTGTGACACCATGATTAAAAGTGAGAGGCATGATGCGCCACCTAGTTCAAACCAGATAGCATTACGTATTCTCGGGTCCTATGAAACGGGATCGTTTGTGCCTAAACATATAATCTGATGATGCACAGTACTAAACAGTTTATCGGAAAAATGTCGGCTGCCGACATTAATTATGTATAGCATTTTGCTAGGCAGCCAACTCTGAATAAAGAAACGCCATATCGGTCACAAATACTCAAGATTTACCAAATCTTTACCTTCCGATGAAAAGTATGAAGCCACAAAACAAACAGACAGTAAGTAGTAATCAGTTTTCGTATTATCATAACCGCCGTGGTTCATGATTAGTCTAATACCAATGACAGAAGCAATGTCGATGATGTTACTGCTTTTTTGCCTAACCTTACATCCGGCCTGAGACTAGAGGAAAGTCTCCCTCAAGTAGATTGCGATCACCACATCCCAGTCCTCCTCGAAAGATCCAGAGTGGGCACCTCAATAGATAGCAGCATTTTTCACCAAGATGTCAATGCTACCAAACTCAGTAGTTACTACCTGCTTTACCATTCTTTCCACATCGGTCTTGCTGGTAACATCGGCTTGAATCGCCAACGAACGTCGGCCTGATTGGGAAATCTCCGCGACCGCTACCCCAAGCTTGCTATTGGTGAGCATTCTACCACAGATACCAAAACCAGCTCCCGCATCGGCAAAACCGAGAGTGATTGCTCGTCCAAATCCCATTTTACCTTCAGTAACCAAGGCCCTCTTACCATCTAAGGAAAACCCGGACAGAATACTTCTGGTCTGAATCACCGTCTGTGGTTTCTTGGTCACCTGTATGAGCGTTATAGGTTACCAATCCATCATTCTCAAACGAAAAACAGACACTATGCCAGGGCCAAACAGAAACAGCTAATAAGTTCGTATGGATACTACGGTTATTAACCCAAGCTGACATATAACAACCGTACGAATCAACCAATTAGATCCTTTAATCCCAATCCTTCCAAGGTTGAAGCCAATGGTCTACCAGTCTTTCTATCCCAACCCAGAGCTTGGTATCCCATAGTTTTCATGAGCCTGAAATTATACCTGATACCAACGTTCGGTCCGCTCGATTGGGGCTCTTCTATTCTTTTGGGAAGATGCCACTCACCTGGTTTCAGCCCCTCACGGATATTAAATGCCTGGCGTAAGGTAGCTATCCTTCGACCTGCCTTTAGTCCTTCATCCACGCTAATATCCCAGTCTGTGACTGCCTTGATCAATTCTATAATGGGTAGTATTCCTGGATAGTACGCAAACTGGCAAATGCCAGCTGAGGAAATCAGGCGTTCTACATCACTACAAATTGCGTAGATCATAGCATTAGTCTCAACGTCATTGACATCCACATGTGATAGCTTAAGCTCCTCGTAAGGAAGAATATCAAGGCCACTGAAGAATGCATTGGCCGATTCACAAGCAGTATGCCTGCCGGGTGTTGCATCCAGAACATACCCCCATCCACAACCAATTAAAACTCGTGGGTCATGAGCTGGCAAATCCTGGCCGGCGACGTGCATCGCGTATTGATCGGATTCTTTGCCAATACTTTCTGCAGCAAACTTACTGCCATCAGCCAGAATGGCACCAAACCCTTCTCGCCGCCCGATCTGTTCTACCATTTCCACCATTGCCATACCATTACCCCAGGTTAGCTCAATACCATCGGTAGTCTCTTTATCAATAATGCCACGTTCATATAGCTCCATGGCAAAGGCGATCACAGCACCGGTACTTATGGTGTCCAGACCGTAACGATTACAGAGATCATTCGCCTTGGCAACGGCCTCAGCATCATCGATGAGCAGGTTGGAACCAAGCATTCCCAGCGTCTCGTACTCTATTTTGGTGCTGACAAAAGTGCCGTAAGTGCCACCTTTGATCTCAAGCCAGCCCTTACAACCGACTGGACAGCCCAAGCAGGCATGTTTCTTCGTTTGATACCGGACTATAGCATCCCCATCCAGATTGGCAAATGTCGGGAATCCTTCCTCGCCAAAGCGTGTCCAATTCTTGATCGGAGTGTCTCCCGAAACAAGACAGGCTGAGAAGAGCCCGCATGTCCCGTATTTCTTGTAGACAAGCGCACCTTCATCATCTGTATCCTTCATTTCCTTAAGATACTGTTTGCGCAAAATAGTGAAACGTTCTGGATCAGCTACTTGTGCCTTCTTGGTGCCTCTTACGACAAGTGCCTTAAGACTCTTGGAACCCATAACTGCAGCTAGCCCTCCGCGAGCTGCAGCACATCCCTCATGTAAGATGGCAGCAATAAGAGACTTTGCTTCACCAGCAGGGCCAATGCAAGCAATACCTACTTTCCCATCTGCCAACTCGCTCTTGATGAGCACGTCGGTCTCCGATGTATCTTTACCCCATAGGTGATCGGCGTCCTTAATACTAACCTCACCATCATTCACAAAAATGTAAACCGGTTTTGGGGAAACGCCTGTAAGGAAAATAGCGTCGTAACCGGTTGCCTTCAACTGGTTGGCAAAGGAACCACCGCAATTGGAATCACTCCATCCACCGGTGATCGGAGATTTACCGACAACTTGGAAGCGAGCACCGTGTACACCAGTACCGGTAAGTGGTCCTGTGACAAAACCAAGGATATTATCAGGACCAAGTGGATCGACCTTGGGCCTCATGTGCTCATAGAGGATTCTTACTCCTAACCCCTGCCCGCCAATAAAGTCACGACAGATGTTCTCGGGTAGTGTCTCCGTGCTGGCTGATGCCGAACTTAGGTCAATGAACAGGACTTTGCCATTATAGCCGAATACCATAATTACCACTCCGTTCTGTTTGTTATTTCAAAACGAGATAGCAGATTCTTGAAATCTGGGTTTCACTTGTAGGAGCTTTACACTAAGTCCATTTGCTTTAATACTAGCTACACTTTCAGCGGTGCAAATGATAAGACTCGTTTTGGATTTTCAACCAATAGGGTGTGGATTTGCTCATCAGAAATACCTTTACTATGCATCACGGAGATCATATCACGCACGATGTGGCCAAAGCCGTATCCTCCGTAGGTAACTAAGTTATGGTTGCAATCGATATCTTGGGATATGAGGAGTTGCTCGAGGTACCCATCCTCGATAAGTTCGGCCAGTTGGCTAACTTTTTGTATATCACTTGGTGTCTCTATGAACTGCCCATAGAGAGATAGGATCTCTTCATGACCAAAAGAGTCAAATTCGACGTAGCAACCAGCCTGCGCTATCTCGCGGCGAGTATCCTGGCTATAAGCCCAGAGATCAGTATGACTAATAATAGTGCGAGTTAAATCAGCGCCGGCATCATTCAGGATTTTGATAATCTCGAGCAGCAAATCACGAGTCATGCTAGGATGCACATTTAGTGGAGCTCCGGTGCGCTTCTGGGCAATAGCCGCAGCGCGCAGGACCTTTTTCTCGGATTCTGCCAAAGGCGTCTCACAGCCGATTTCGCCAATAATACCAGCACGTACCCCGGTATCACCGACCCCGACCGTTATATCCCGTACAATTTCTTCGGCGATTTCTTCTTCGGTCTTGGTCGCCAATTCCAGAGGGTGCGAAGAACCTAGATAGTACCCCGAGCCCATAATTATGTTAAGTCCGGTAGCCCGGGAGATATAGGCTAGCCCTAGGGGATCACGGCCAAGACCGTTATTGGTAAGGTCGACTATTGTACCACCGCCTAGTCGCTTGTAAATCAGAGCTTCTTTGATCGCCAACTCGGGGTCTGTCCGATAAAGGGCGGCTCGTTGGTTTACCAAGTGGGTTTTAAGCCAATAAAGAGTCTCCATAGCGATTGGTCCATGTGCCATTCCAATCTCACTTGCCTCAATTGGCTCAACATAATACACACTCTCATCAATTAACAAATGCTCATGAGGCAAAGTTATCCCTAGGGAGTCAGCGTCGACTATCCCCAGCACAGTTTGAGCTTTTCCGGTAAGATCTTGCTGTCTCATTTCTCTCCCTCCTCAAATATATTATGATTATACAATATAACACCCATTATCAACGTAGCACTCCGCCTTATTTCAAACATCATAATTATTATGTATTTAATCAATACAAATATGTATGTACAATACAAATATGCATGTATGTCGTGTACGTTGTTAATACTTCTTAAAGATGATATTGATCAGTCATGGTAGGGGTGGTTTTCAGGCAGGAAAACAGCTTTACGTACAATGAGGTTGGGTATTCACG
>JAQUQE010000018.1 GCA_028716225.1 Dehalococcoidales bacterium
AAATTTTCCACCACACTAGCCTGATCACGGGCTATACACAAAGACGCCACTTTTTCTTTCAGCTTGTGGCAAATTTGCCACAAGCTGGGGAAATAGTCTCTCTAATTGCAGATGTTATCTGCCTTTTGTGGTGGTGGAAAAAATTCCACCACCATATCCTTTTTTGTATTCCCTTTGCAACCACCTACGCAATCTGTCACCGAAGCTTTTCTATATGACCTGGCCCGCGGTCAACAAGATGACGGATTGTATGATGTTAAACTCTCGAAAATATAGCGTCCCTGTTCCGAATACGAGTGGAGGTTATACAACAAACCTTAGGCATGTTCACTCTAGCTAGAGCTAACGATAATTAAGTAGTGGTATTACTACCAGGGTATGTCACACTTCTCTTGGTAATCAATTCCTTCAGCTCTCTACGTGCTCTGGTTAGTAACCCCTCAATCGACTTTGGGGAACGTACCATAATCCGGCTTATCTCTTGAACTGGTATATCTTCAACATACTTGAGAATAAGGACCTGACTGTAGTGCAGGGGTAGGTCTACCAAGGCCTGCTTAATATCGTCAATCTTCTCGCCAGACTCTTCCACTTCGTAACCCGCTTTCCTGTTATCTGAGAGTCGTTCGAGATCAAGATTGTCATTGACCGATTCAACCTGATGCTTTGCCGATCGCTTATGGGATCGGTAGAAATCGGCAACTTTCTTAAGGGCAATGCTATAAAGCCAAGTGTATGCGCTGCTATGGCCTTTAAATTTGTTTGCTGACTTTATGGCGGCTAGGAAAGTCTCCTGAACAATGTCACTGGTTACTTCTCTATTCCTCGCGACCTGATTAAATATAAGTGTGTATATACGTTCAAAATAGGCTTCGTATAGTGCTACGGCAGCTTGAGAATCACCACGGGCCAACCTTGTTATGAGCTCAGCATCCTCGGCATTTCGATCGGCAACCGCTTTGCTCTCATTACTCATATTAACTAATAGAAGCTCTATTGTTTTTGGCTATATGGATTCAAGCACATAATTATAACACGGGTTGTCAACCTGGGATTAGACGCATTAATATCCGGAGATACTACATCAGTTATACGTTACGTGATCCTATGGATCTATGGACTTACGTGACAAGCAATAAGTTTCAGGTAACGCTAGGCTTTCTTATTGGATGTGGCCAAAAGGCAGATTTATAAGTTTGGCCGTTGTGGGTAACGGTTAAGTAGGGGGTATGCATCAGTGGCAAGGTAACTGTATCAGAATAATATGCTACCTGAAAATAAGAGAAAGGGAATCGTTGGATGGGTATTAGGAGTTATCGTAGAGATGAGCAGCGGTACCGGTTGCGTCTATCCGACCTTTACCAACACCATCGGTGTCTATTTTCTGGCAACCAGCCTCAATAGCCGCCCGGACCTCATCATTAAGTCTACCATTGCCATTAATATCAACCACGATATCAAAAAGGAGCGCCGCCATTCCGCTTACGTAGGCGCAGGCGAAGGAAGTGCCAGTCTTAAGTCCGTACCCATCATCGGGGAGTGTTGAATAAATTCCGAAGCCCGGCGCAGCAACGTCCACCCAGTCGCCGTAATTGGATAGCACAGCTAGACCATCATTTTGATTGGTGGCAGCCACGGCAATACAATTATCATAACCGGCCGGATAGACTAGAGAATCGTTGCCATCGTTACCGGAAGCGGCCACTACTAGGCTCCCCATCTCCCAGGCGTAATTAACAGCCTTCTCCAGTTCCGGTGAGGCCTCCCGAATTTCTACACTGATATTTATGACGCTCGCTCCTTTGTCAACCGCATAGATAATGCCTTTAGCCAAAGCTGATGCATTACATCGCCCCATATCATCGGCCACCTTAACATTCAGTATTCGGCTATCCGGCGCCACTCCGGTAATTCCTGTGCCGTTACTCTTGGCAGCAATTATCCCGGCGATATGGGTACCGTGGCCATGAATATCTTGTGCGGTAGAACTGTCGGTAACGTTAATATCATCTACTATCTGCCCGTGCAAGTCCTCATGGTTACTGTCGATACCGGTATCCAGTACAGCAACCAGAATGTCCCAGCTTCCCGTTGTGTTTTGCCATAAGTCGTATATACCGATCTTATCAAGTGCCCATTGGTTATCGTAATCAGTGGTGGTTTCCGGGATCGATAATACAGGTTCGCTAGAAATAGCCTGTACAGTGACGGATCCGGCTAGAGAGTCGCTTTCTACAGATTTTGGCTCTACGAGGGTATTATCGCAGGTTATCGTTTCAACCTGTTTGACTAGAGAAGGATCAGTTGATTCGGCAGTGTCAGCAGCTGAGATATAGCCGATGCCAGACTGAAAAACAACTAGCGGAGTTGCAATAGCAAGTACCAAAAATATTAGCCTTGACTGCCTACCAGTTTTCATATACTCATGGTAGTTTGGTTACGGCTCAATGATAATCACGTAATAGTGGCAAAATAAAAGGGTATTTAGTATGATGGTTATACTATTAGGCTAATACTTTTGAGGGATTTTCACCCTTTCGAGCGACTAAGTAATTAGAAAATACAAAATACTCAAAGCAAAACATTTCCATTGACATAGGTGAACAGAGATGAAGATGAAAAGAATAACACTGCCCGTAATTACCGCAGTTGCGCTATCCACCATGATATTTCTAATGAATCCTACTCCAATACTGGCAGCGCCTGGAGATATCGGCGCAGTGCTGGACAGCGAAGAGTTTGACACCAACGAAGCTAGAGAACCGAGCATCGTGCGTGTTGCTGATGATGTGGTAGCCATAGCCTACCGAGACAGTAACGATGACGGCTGGTTGAAGACCTACGAGATAAACGCCAGCGGCATCATCACCAGCCCGGCTTTAGACACTTTAGAGTTTGACACCAACACCTGCTATGAACCGCACATTATCCACGTTTCCAGCAACATATACGCCATAGCATACCGTGGTTCAAGTGACGACGGATTCCTAAGGACGATCAGTATTACCGCCACCGGCGACATTGGGACCGTAATAGAAAGCCTGGAATTTGATACCAGTAACTGTTGGGACCCCAGCATAACCCACGTCACGGGCGATATCTACGCCATAGCCTACCGAGGTCCTAGTGATCGTGGCTACCTTAAGACGGTTAGTATTGACGCCGCCGGCGACATTGGGACCGTAATAGACACCGAGCAGTTTGATACCAACAAAGGAGAACAGCCGAGTATCGTGCGTGTTTCCAGCAGCGTGGTTGCCATAGCCTATAGAGACAGTAGCGGCTACGGCCAGCTGAGGACCTACGAGATAAATGTCAGCGGCATCATTACCAATGGGTACATAGACACATTAGAGTTTGATAGTACTCAATGCTACGAACCCTGCATCATCCATGTCTCGGGCAACATTTACGCCATAGCCTACCGGGGTCCTAGTGACCGTGGCTATCTTAAGACGGTTAGCATAACCGCCGCTGGCGACATCGGCAACACCGTATTGGATACCGAGCAGTTTGATAACCTTAAATGCCAGAAACCGTGTATGGTACTATTGGATTATTGCGAAAACGCGGTTGCCATAGCCTACGAAGGTCCTGATGATGACGGCTGGCTGAAGAACTATGAGATAAACCCCACCACCGGGGCGATTACCAACGGGCCTTTAGACACCCTGGAGTTTGATAACCAAGATGGTCAGGACCCGAGTATAACGCATGTCACCGGCGACATCTACGCCATATCCTACCGGGGTAAAGACGATGACGGTTGGTTAAAAACCATTAGCATCGAAGGATGTTGCACTCCTCCTGTTGCTAATTTCACCGCCAGCCCTACCAGCGGTTGTGCTCCTCTAACGATCAACTTCAACGACACATCAACCGGCAGTCCGACCGACTGGAGCTGGGACTTTGATAACGACGGCAATCCCGATAGCACCGATCAAAACCCCTCTTATCAGTATACCATCGCCGGAACCTATACCGTAAAATTAACGGTAACGAATGCCTGTGGCTCCGATGACGAGACCAAGACAGGTTATGTTACCGTTTATGCCAACCCTGACTGCACCATCACCGCACCTTCAGCAGTCTGTGAGGGCACGACCGGTCACGTTGCTTCCGTACCTGACGCCGGAGGCGGGGCAAGCTATAGCTGGACACTCAGTGGCGATTACGAAAACCTTTCAGGACAGGGCACCAATTCGATCACCTGGGATGCTACGGCTTACAATACCGGTAACGTTAACATAGAGGTGACTGTTACCAACGGTAATGGCTGCAGCTGTACTGACGATGTAGATGTTACCGTTTATGCCAACCCTGACTGCACCATCACCGCACCTTCAGCAGTCTGTGAGGAGTCGACGGGTAATAGCGCCTCGGTATCCGATGCTGGTAATGGCGCTACCTATACCTGGAACCTCACCAGTGGCACCATCACCGATGGCAATGGCACCAACTCCATCACCTGGAGTGCTGATCCGGGTGCCACCACCGTGGAGATAGACGTAACGGTACAGACTGTTGCAGGATGCTCCTGCACCGCCACTACCAAGAACGTTACCGTAAAACGTGGCAGCATTAGTGGTTATGTTTGGAACGACACGAATGAAGACGGGATAAGAGACCCTGGTGAAACAGGAATTGCCAACATAACCGTAGCTCTATTAAACGCAACGGATAAAAGTCTAATCAGCTACACTGAAACCGATGTCAACGGTTATTACCTATTTTCCGATCTGGCAGCAGGTGACTATATCGTGGACGTAGACCAGCGTGATACTGATTTGCCAGAGGGATATTGCTCAACCACCTATAATGACCCGGCAGATGTGTCAATACTGGCCTGCGAGGACAAAAACGTTGACTTCGGATACGCTCTATTTGATGAAGCAGACTATGGAAACATCGGTAACCTTGTCTGGGATGACATTAATGCCAATGGGCAATATGATGATGGAGAACCCGGGATAGCTTTCGTCACCCTTTTCCTTAAGAACGAATCCGGAGATACCATTCTCGAAACAACTGAGACCGACTTCTTCGGAAATTACATGTTCTATAACTATCCATCAGGATACTATATCGTTGAGGTAGACCTTACTGACCCTGACTTGGCAGGTTATACCGCGACAACTGCTACTTCAGTAGTAGCTGTAATAGCTTCTTGCTTTATGGATGCTGATTTCGGTTTTACCTCAACCCCCCCACCTCCACCACCATCTACTACAACAACTACAGGCGGGCATCGTAGCTGCTCCTTCGAGATAAATATGCTGGGTGAGATAGTTAAAGTAAGCGTTGAGTGCTGCAACAATAGCACTATTTCATATCATATGATCTACGACCCTGAACACGATAATTTCTTTAGCATCGACAGGGGCACCCCTGTAATATGCGGCGATTGTGTGGGGTGCGGTAGCTATCCCCTGCTCGTAGAGATTACTGTAGCCGAAGGTTTCCCCGACGCTCCGGAAGGTACGAAGATAATCGCTGCCTACGATTGCACCGCGTATAAGGGTAAGAAAGTATGCTCTCATGTCACCTTCGGTAAGCCGGTTGCACTGCTACTGACATATGACCCCGACGAGCTACCTGAGAATACTTCATCAGTATTTATGGCCCGGTACAACCTGGATCTCGGCGAGTGGGAGCCTTTACCTCCCGATACCGGCAGGATAGCCGAAGTCGGAGAGGCAACGGGGCTTATAAGCCAGTTCTCGACATTCGCCGTCGTCGCCCAAATCGGGCAGCTGGAACCCCAGGAACCCGAGGCATCCCTCCCCCCTGCCGATCCCACACCGCAACCCCCACCAGCGCACTTTGTGGCAAGCGACTTGAATATCAACACCAGCAGGGATGTAACCGGTATGGGCAATTTTATCTTTACCATTAAAGAAGGGGAGTCGGTCGAGATAAGCGCCAATTTGGCTAATGGTGGTGGGAAAAGTGGTGAATATGATGCTGTACTTAAAATCAACGGGGAAATAAAAACCACAAGAAAAATCACTCTGGGTCCAGGCCAGGGGCAAGAAATTATATTTAATGTCGCGAATCTTGAGCCGGGTAAATATATTGCGCAATTAGATAACCTGACCGCAGAATTTACCGTAACGCGCTGGATGAACTGGCCGCTTATTGTCGGCATGGCTACTGCTTGTGGCTTATTGGTCTGGGCAATACTGTATCTCATCCGTCGTAGGAAAAGGGGATATAGTTAAGGAGACAAGCTAGAAAAGATGTTACGCCGTCACACTTTTGACGCAAGGAATATCAGAGCTAAAGGCGGGGGTAAGTATCGTGAGCTACTTAGACGATGAGGAAACGCTAGGGGATCTACTTCGTCATGTGTACAGGCCGGTAAGTATTCCATCCGGTGTAAAGGAGCAGGTTAGAGAGCAGCTTATTGCAGAAATTGAGGGCTGTTCACAGGACTCTAGAAAGCCTTGGGCTCGGCCCAATTTAATGGTACCCATACTGGTATCAATAGCTGGCGGATTAATTGCCTACGGTTACTGGATATCCATGACTTTGGCGTAATATCTACTTAAATGCGGCCTCTTGTTTGTGGGTTCCGGCACATCTGGATCAATGGTTTAGATTATATCTATTGAGCATTAGCTTGACTTGTATAGCTATGCCCTAGGCAAAATTGCACGTTCCTGACGATTGTGCAGTACTCTGACAGTAAACAGTGGTAACCACTATTGAGTTCTTTAGTACCATACTCCTCTATTTCAAGGGTTAAGTAGTTATTTCATCTATTACGGGATTAAGAGAGACAGACTCGGGAAAAATTTGTTTTTCAGTATCTTAGTCTATGATTCTCTAACTAGTTAGTGTCACCTCCATAACTTGGCGAAAGGACATGATTAAAAGCTAATATGCAATTGTGTTGATGATACAGCGGACCAGATTATTTAGTGCACACGTTGACGAGAGAGCTACTGCCGTGATAACCTTTTCTGGCTAGAAACTGAGTAATTTATCTCCGAGCCATATTACCTAAAGGGATTAACTATGGTAACTGGCCGTAAGGGTATCACTAGAAATGGTGATGCCTCCCGTGTTCGGAAAGGAGATTTGTGTTGGTCAGCATATCCTCACTTTATAGTAAGAATCACGAGATTGGCCTCTCATTTTTCGTACACTGTTTTACCAACGGCCGGAGGTTTGATTGGTAAAACAGTGGCTGAAATCCAATAAGCTGACGCTGACATTCATACTGCTGGGGGCAATCATTTTCCTGTTTATTATCGTGCCTCTCTTCCGAATGATTTTTGCCTCCGACCCCGGCATATTGAGAGAAACCCTGTTCGACCCCGAGGTAACCAAAGCGATATTGCTTACCCTGTGGGCGGCTCTTATCGCCACCGGGATTGGTTTCGTACTCGGGGTGCCTTTAGCTTACCTACTGGCCCGTTATGAGTTCCGGGGCAAGAGAATAGTCGAGGGATTGATTGATGTCCCGATAGTCGTCCCCCATACCGCTGCCGGTATTGCATTGCTCTTTGTCTTTGGTCGCAACTTTTTTATGGGCAGTATTTTCGGTTCAGTAGGTATTCAGTTTGTCGATTCCATGGCCGGTATCGTAGTGGCCATGCTGTTTGTCAGCGTGCCTTTCCTGATAGACTCGGCTAAGGATGGTTTCAAAAAGGTAGATATTAGACTGGAGAAGGTAGCCCGTACCTTGGGTGCTTCATCCTGGCAGACATTCTTCAGGGTTTCCTTTCCATTGGCCTGGAGAAGCATACTCTCCGGAAATATAATGATGTGGGCCCGCGGCATAAGCGAGTTCGGGGCGGTAATCATTCTTGCCTATCACCCCATGATTGCCCCAACGCTAATCTACGAACGATTTGAAACCTATGGTCTTACGTACTCCCGGCCCGTGGCAGTGCTGCTCATCCTGATCAGCCTGATCATCTTTGTCGTACTGAGGACTCTGGTACAGCGAGGAAAGCAAAGATGATTAAGGTAAGGAATCTATGGGTAGACCTAGGTGAATTCGTATTGAAAGATGCAAACATGGATATCAACCAGGGTGAGTACTTTGTCATTTTAGGGCCTACCGGGGCCGGGAAAACGGTTCTGCTCGAATCTATCGCCGGTCTATATCCACTGAAAGAAGGACGCATATGGCTTAACGATGAAGAGGTTACCAGACTTGAACCCGAAAAACGGGGCATCAGCATCGTTTATCAGGATCAGATGCTTTTCCCCCACCTCTCGGTCAGGGATAATATCACCTTCGGTCTCAGAATCCGCAAGATGAGACCTGCTGAAATCGAGCGTACTTTAAGCTGGCTGGCAGGGTTGCTGGATATACATCACCTGCTTGGCCGTAAGCCGGATACTCTCAGTGGCGGAGAGAAGCAGAAGGTGGCCCTGGCCCGGGCTTTGAGCGTTAAGCCTAAGTTGCTTTTGCTGGACGAACCGCTCAGCGCTCTAGACCCAAACAGCCGTGAGATACTCCAGCGTGAACTACGTAATATACATGAAGAGTACCGGGTAACTACGGTGCATGTTACTCATGATTTTGAGGAGGCGATTGCTCTGGCTGATCGTGTTGCCGTAATCGGAGACGGTTGTGTCCAGCAGGTAGGCACTCCGGAGCAAATATTCCGCCAGCCCGGTTCGGAGTTCGTCGCTCGCTTCGCCATGGTGAGAAATATCTTTCGAGGTGAGGTAATTGAAGGTGAAAATGGAGATGCCCTCTTCTGCGTCGATGGGGTGAGTCTGTCTGTTGTCACCGGGTACCGTGGGCAGTGTCATGCTTCTCTCCGTCCCGAGGACATCATCATCTCTCATGCCCCCTTTCCATCGAGCGCCCGTAACACGTTCTCGGGTATGATAACTTCAATCACTGATAAGGGGGCTACTTTACTGCTGACAATACATGTCCCTCCTGATTTCATCTGCCTTATTACCCGGAATTCTTTTGATGCCATGGCACTGTCGATAGGCGATACGGTATATATCACTTTCAAGGCATCTGCGGTCAATATTTTCTAGGAGCGATGCTATTGTATGAGAATCCGAATGTCTGCTTAGCATATTGACAACCTGTGATAGCGGTGCTATGTTGTAGTCCTACGTCGGACCGATTAATCCGGCAGGGAGGTGCAAAATGAAAATCAGTGCACGGAACATACTCAAGGGGAAGGTGAAGAGCGTCAAACCCGGCGTGGTCAATACGGAAGTGGTAATTGAACTCTCCGGCGGGGAGATTGTCACGTCGATCATCACCAAGGAGTCTGCCGAGGGACTGGCGCTGGCTACGGGTAAAAGTGTCTATGCCGTCATCAAAGCCTCGAATGTGATGATTGCCATCGATTGATGCCGGTTCCTTCGTCATGGTTGGTAGGTAACTGTATATCTAATACTGTACCGGGTTATCATATTATAGTAGGATTGACAGAATTAACTTTTTTTGTTAGCCTTATGGCATAATATCAACGATTAATTAGAAACTTAATAAGTATCTCCGAGCCGCCTTAACCTAAAGGGAAACCCAGGGCGGGTGGCCGATAGGGTATCACTGGAAACGATGGTGCCTTCCGTGTTCGAGAAGGAGAACAACTTGTGCAGCACAGATGCTATTGTGCATGAGCGCCTCCTTTCGGGGCGCTTTTTTATTGCGGCATAAATTAAGCGCTGAAATTGAATAAATGATCTCCGAGCTGCCTTAACCTAAAGAGAAATCCAGGGTGGGTGGCCGATAGGGTATCACTGGAAACGATGGTGCCTTCCGTATTTGAGAAGGAGAATGGAATGAGAATTCCCCTGCAAAAGGGTGGAATTTGCTTTCGTGTCCCCTGTCACTGTTCGTCATTACTGTCATACAGCCGCCGCTATCGTAGAAACGTAATCGCCGTTCTGCTGTGCGCTGCGTTGTTTTCACTATCTCTACAGTTGATATTCCCCATGCCGGCATATGCGGCGACGCTGACACTGGATCTCGATTCGGGAATGGTGTTCACGGTAATAACCATTACCGGCAGCGGTTTTCCCGGAAGTACTGGCGGCGTTGTATGGTTTGATAATAATGATAATGGCGTTAAAGATTCGCTGGAACCATATAAAAATATCACCACGACTTCCGGTGGGGATATTCCTTCAGGGGTCACTTTGACCGTACCAAAAGTCCCCGGTGGATTATATCAGGTACTGGCCGATATCCCGGATGGCTCACCGGTGGAAGCCTCGGCTGACTTTACCGTGGTGCCCGGTTTGTCTTTAGGTCCGGATTCGGGGGTAGCCGGTACGATTATCAGTTTTTCCAACAGCGGTGGATTTGCTGCCAGCACCGCCGGCTACCTATGGTTCGATACCGATAAAGACTCTGTGATGGATGATGATGAAACCAAGAAATCGGTTACTACTTTAAGTAATGGCGCGTTTTCTTCAACAACCAAGTTGACAGTACCTGATGTCGACCCTGGTATTTATCCCGTTTGTGCCGACATCCCGACCGGCTCACCGGTTGAGGCTTCGGCGAACTTTACCGTTCTGCCCATTGCCGCGATGTCCCTTAATCCTAGTAGTGGGAATTATTGTACGGAAATAACCATCACCGGCAGCAGTTTTGCCGCCGATACCGCCGGCTGGGTGTGGTTCGATACCGACGGCGACAGAGTCAGGGATGCCGGAGAGCCACAAGCGGCAGTAACCACAACCGCCGGCGGGGAGCTACCGTCCGGCGTCACTTTAACGGTTCCTATGGTTGAGCCGAATACCACCTATTCGGTGCGTGCCGATATTCCGGTTGGCTCACCGGTCGAGGGTTCGGCGAACTTCAAAACCACCTACACCACGGTACTGCTCACGGTAACCAAGTACGACCCCTATGGAGCTGTTCTGAGCCAGACCACCGTCGATTACGAATATATGGAAGCCAGTATGCCCGTCCAGGGGAGTACTACCTTGCACCGCTATCATCAGGGGCCTACCTTCGACAGTTCCTCGTTTGACGACCTCTGGGACCCCGGCGAGATGGAAAACATCGACAGCCGGGACTACGGACGCGCCCTTGGCACCGATGTCAAAGACCTGTGCAACCTGGTCGGCGGGGCAGCGCCGGGTGATGCTATAAAGGTCAAAGCCTCGGACAATTTTTTCAAGTGGTTCGACTATGAGGATATCTACAATCCGGAGCCGGAGCAGGGCAAGCTGGTGGTCTGCTGGTATAACGAGGACTTCGGCGGCTATGTGCCGGGTTACGATACCGGCATGCGCCTGGTCTTCTTCGCCGAAACCCAGAACCCGGAGGGTAAATACGTCTTCGGCGACTGGGATATGCACGAGACTATGCCCGCCTCCCGCTGGCACTACTACTACGACGGTAATTTCTGGCCTTCTTCGAGTGGTCTCTCCGTGCAGACGGTGTACAACATAGAAATCTACCAGCCTAACTTGGTCTCCTGTGACGCGTCCGGTAATCCCAAGGACAGCTTCGCTCCCGAGGAAACCGTCTACGTTAAGGGGCTCGGGCTGTCCGGTAATACGGACTACAAGGTCTGGATACAGGGTGAGCCGGTACTGTTATATACACTCGATGCCCTTGATAGAAATAGCGGCAATCCCTTTGTCCTCAACACCGGGAACGATCCCTCGAGCACTCAGGAAACAGTGAGTACGGACGGAAACGGCGATTTCGGTCCGACGGCCATCTGGACGGTACCATCGGCGGCATCGGCGTCGGACTACGACATCGTCGCCGATAACCAGGCTTCGGGAACGACCGGCAGATACGATGCCGCTGACAAAATCGACAATCCGGGCTGGGCGGGATTTTCCGTTACCGCTGCCGAATACATCTCCTTTACTGCCGTCGACTACGGCAACGACGGGATACTGTTCGGCAGCCTCGACCCGGGGATGAATGACCGGCCCGCCGACGGGCAGCCCGGACAGGGCACGATAACGCTCACCGTCGGTGAGGAGACCAATGTGGACGTTGCCATCCAGTTGAAGGGAGACGATTTCACCGGCCCGGCTACGATAGATGTCAGCAGTGTCAAGTACGACGACGACAGCGACCCGGCCGGGGCGGCGAACCTTACGGATAGCTACGTTACCTGGTACACCGTTACCCAGCCTCTTTCCGGGGACGACGTCAGGGAGGTCTACCACTGGATTTCCATTCCCGGCGGCAAGGTAGCCGGGACCTATACCAGTACATTTTACTACCAGGCGGTGAAATCGCCATGAGCGAAGGTATTTGGCATTGAACAGAAGAGCGAAGGTAATAATAATAGCTATCGCCGCCGCAGCCTGTTTCCTCCTCGCGATGGGGATACGAGGTGGTCTTGCGATGGCCTCCGACGAGTCCTCAGTCGATGCCGGTGTCACCGTGGTATCGCCTGCCAATGAGAGCTACGGCGACAGGGTAATCGATGCGGATGAAACGCTGCTTTCCTGGCTGGCCCTGGATGAGCCCGACTATCTCTGTGCCGCTGTTTTTCGCAACGGCGGGATGAAAATGGAACTTGAGGCTGTGGTATCCAATGCCGATACGGTCAGCATCTGGGCGGCCGACGTCGGCCTGTGGCATTCCAACGTCAAGGTGTACGTATCCGAGAACGGCAAGCGCTGGCAGAAGATAGCCAGCCTTAAGGTTAAGAGCACGGAAAACCAGCGATACGATATTTACGGAAGCTTCGGCAATGTCAGATACATCAAGGTCGAACGCAACGGCACGCCGCTTTCTTTTCTGATGCTTGACGCAGTACGGGCAAAGGGAGGTGATTGAGATGTAGGACCCTTCAGTGTGTAACCGCCTTCACTTTGGGGTAGAGTAGACCAAAATATTCAGGAGGAAACAAGGTAAATGAAAAAGAAACTATTTATCAGTATGGGAGTGGCCGCAGCGCTGGTAGCTACAATGGCGCTGCCGGCAATGGCGGCTGAGTATGAGGAGACAAGCACCCCAGCATCGGTGTCTGTTAGCTCATTTGTCAGTATATCTCTTACGGGTGACATATCTCTCAGCGGAGATCCAGGTGAAGTGTTAGGCCCCGATACGATCACAGTCAATGTTCTACCCGAAACCAACGTGACTGTTGATGTTGGTATTAAGGGGGAAACTTTGGATACCCAGATTGTAATTAGCGACTGGAAATGGAGCGTTGATTCGGGTACAACTAAGACTGGCATAACCGGCACATATGTCGAAGTAGCTGGCGATATTGCCAGTGGTGGTAATTGCGTTATAGAGCATTATGTTGACACGACTGGTGCCAGTCCTGGTACACATAACGCTACCATTTACTACAAAGCGGTAGTAGCCAACGTTGGCTTCTAATAGGGAGTAGCAAATGAAGAAGTATTGCCTGCTGGCGCTGGCGGCGCTGGTAGTGCTCGCCCTGCCGCTGGCGGCCTATGCCGAGGAAGAGGCGGCCAAGTACAACTTCGCCAGCGCCCAGGGAGCCAAGGAGCTTCGGGTCCCGCCCGGTGAGACGACCGAGGGAGTCGTCTACTTCTATAACATCGACGGCAACCGCATCACCCACATCACCCTTGCCGTGAGTCAGGCGCCTCCGGGCTGGGATGTTACGATCGAGCCGTCCCTCTCGGAAACCGAGGTGCTGGTCAGCGGCATGCCGGTCACGGTGGAGGAAAACCTCTACGTAGAGCCCGGGGAACTGTTTGCCGAGGAGCCCCAGAGCGTGCCCTACGGTATGGTATCGGTCAAGGTGCCGGGGCGCGGCTACGCGCTGGGCAAGGCTGCCCGCGTTCTGATTACTGTGCCGGATTCGGCAGCCTTGGGCAGCACCGGTGAGATAACGGTATCCGCCGAGGCGTCCTGGCTGGGGCAGTCCGGCTCGGCCGCGGTCAAGCAGGCAAGGGACTTCGACTTCACGGTGACAGTGGTCTCCGCGTCTGCGGAATACACCGAGACCATCGTCGGTGAGAACGGCGGCACAGGAGATGCTTCATCCGGCGGAGCAAAGTGGTGGCCGGTTATCCTGGGCGGAGCCGCAGCCGCCGTCGCTGCCGGGGTGGTCGTCTCACGTCGCCGCACGGCGAGGAAGAGGTGATGATGACAGTAATTGTGTCCGATCTAAAAGGGGGTGATAGAAGCGGGGAAAAACAACAAAGGCAGTAGCTCTGTATTGCATGTTGGCTCCTCCATGATAGAAGGCAGGCTTTACAGAGCTACCACCAGAATAATTATAGCAGAAAAAAGGGAAACTGCTATCGGGGACTTATCTGTTAACCTAAGAAAGGAGGAATATGTTTAGAATCAAAAGGCTATCCAAGCCGGTGCTTGGCATACTGCTCAGCTGCGCCATGGTTGTGCCCATGCTGGGTAGTATGACGGCTTTTGCCGCAGGACCAAGTACCACCGTTACGGTCACCAAGTATGCCGCCGACGGTACCACCATCCTGGCACAGCAAACCGTGGACTACACCTGGATGGAGGCTAACCTGCCGGTCTACGGTGACGGCATAACTCACTACTATCACCAGGGCCCTACCTTCGAAGCCGACAATATGTGGGACCCCGGCGAGACGGTCAACATCGACACCCGGGACTATGGCGCCGCCATCGGGACCGATGTCAAGGACCTCTGCGACCTGGTCGGCGGTGCCCCGGAAGGCTCGGAGGTAGAAATCAAAGCATCGGACAACTTCGCCAAGATATTTGCCGCCGGGGACATCAACAGCCCCGAGTCGGAGCAGGGCAAATTAATCATCACCTGGTACAACGAGACCTTCGGCGGCTATGTGCCGGACTACGACACCGGGATGCGCCTGGTCTTCTTCGCCGAGACCACTAACCCGGAGGGAAAGTATGTCTTCGGCAACTGGGACATGCACGAGACCATGGCCGAGGAATACTGGCACTACTATTATGATGGCACCACCATGTGGCCCTCTTCCAGCGGGCTTTCGGTAAAGAATGTCGATCGGATCAACATCTATACCGTTGAAGAGCCACCGCCGCCCGTGGACGTCCTGTACGATGGTACTGTTCTCCTGACACCCGGTGAGACCTTCGATGTCACCGCCTACAACTCGGGGACATCCTACACGGTAAGCAGGACCACTCCGCTGGGGGCTCTCGATGTTGCCGCCACCACTGCCGCATTTACCTACGATGTTACCGACAAGAACTATGCTACGTCGGGAGCACTTCTGCTGGATAATGTCGGCAGTTACCTGCGCAAGACCCCGGGCTACTGGTACGCCTATGTCAATGACGTCTATAAGGACGGATACAACAATAATCCCGATGGCCTGAACGTCATGGAGGTGGTAAGCGGAGATAAGGTCGAGTACTACTATGCCGCCGGCGTTGCCGATGCCACTGATCTGGCGGCCGTTATGGCGGCAGCCACCGCGGCGGTGAAGACCGTTGTTTCCACGGCACCGCCAATGGACGTTCTTTATGATGGCACCGTTCTCCTGACACCCGGCGAGACCTTCGACGTCACCGCCTACAACTCGGGGACATCCTACACGGTGAGCCGGACCACGCCGCTGGGAGCGCTCGACGTTGCCGCCACCACTGCCGCATTTACCTACGATGTTACCGACAAGAATTACGCTACGTCCGGCGCGCTTCTTCTGGACAATGTCGGCAGCTACCTGCGCAAGACCCCGGGTTACTGGTACGCCTACGTCAACGACGTCTACAAGGACGGTTATAACAACAATCCCGATGGCCTGAACGTCATGGCGGTGGTACACGGGGATAAGGTCGAGTACTACTATGCCGCCGACGTTGCCGATCCGAATGACCTCGCCGCTGTTACAGCAGCAGCCACCGCGGCGGTGAAAACCGTTGTCTCTACCGGCGTCACCCCGGATGATTGGACCCTCGAGCTATCCGGAGCGAAAGATGCATCGGTAAGCAAGGCACTCTTCGAAGACGGCCTGGCCTGTTCATCATCGGGCCACCAGGTATTCTGGACCGATGACTACGGCGATGTGTGGGGAGGCGTGCCGCTCTGGCTACTGGTTGCCATGGTCGACGACGATCCCGATGTCGGCCCAGACCACTACAACTTCAACGACGACCTGGCCGCCCAGAACTATGAGGTGAACGTGATTGCTGGCGACGGCTGGTCGGCTACCCTGGACAGCGCCGCTATTGCCCGCAGCGACGGCTACATTGTGGCCAATACCCTCAACGGCGCAGATCTTCCCCTTGAAACCGAATCGGGTAAGCCCTGCTGGCCGCTGTATCTGAAAGGTTCTGAGGTGTTCGGCGGACAGCAGGTGGGCAACATCGTCCGCATCGAGCTGTCGGGCCTGCCCGAGCCTCCCCAGGGATGGACCCTGGAGATGGCCGGAGATGTTGGAGACATCATCACCCAGTCCGAGTTTGAGGAAGGGCTGGCCTGTGCCGGTGCTGATCACTACCGCGAGTGGACCGACATCGACGGCAACGTCTGGTCAGGCGTACCGCTGTGGGTGCTGCTGGGGGTGGTGGATGACATCGAAGCCGGCAGCCACTGGACCTTCAATGACGATGTCGCGGCGGCCGGCTACTCCATAAATGTCATCGCCGGTGACGGATTCTCCAGGAGCTTTACCAGTACGGGGGTGGCACGTAGCGATAACTACATAGTTGCCAACAAGATTAACGGCGCGGAGCTTACCGATAGGTGGCCGCTCCGGCTGGTCGGTGCCGGTGTCACCAAGGCGGACGGCTCCCTCGGCGGTTCTGCCGTCGGAAACATCGTTAAGATCGAGATACCGGAACTGCTCACTCCAGACCCGGCTTCGGGAAGCTGGAACCTGGCCCTGACCGGTAAGATTACCGATGTGATTTCCCAGGCTGAGTTTGAGGCCGCTTTGGCCTGTCCGGGTTCAGGACATAATGTGGAATGGACCGATATCGACGGCAACGTCTGGTCCGGCATGCCACTGTGGTTCCTGGCCGGCTGGGTAGACGACCGGGTGCCTCACGACTACGATGTGAATCAGGCAATGGCCGGATACTCCGTCCTGGTCAAAGCGGGGGACGGCTATACCAAGGACTTCGACAGCGCCGATGTAGCCTGGAGCAGCAACTACATCATCGCCAACCAGTTCAATGGAGCCCCTCTTACCGACTCCTGGCCGCTCCGACTGGTTGGTGCCGGTGTTACTCGAGCCGATGGCTCTCTCAGCGGTGCCAGTGTCGGCAACGTGGTAGAAATCGAACTGACGGACTTCCAGACTGCCCTGCCTGTACCCGAGCTCCACATCATCAAGTACGACACGGACCGGATTTCCGTACTCGAAGAGATGACAGTGGACTATCTCTGGATGCAGGAAAACCTTGAAGTCATCGGAGACGGGGAAACGGTATACCGGTTCGAGGGAATCACGCTTGACCCGGACGACATCTGGGACTCTGCCGAGACCTACCCCGGCGGCTACAAGATTGAAAATGCCGTAAAGGGTACCCGGCTTAAGGACCTCTGCGACCTGGTCGGGGGCATGGGCGCCGGGACCGAGATTGTCCTGGTTGCCAGTGACGGATATGAGACCACGCTCCCATATTCCTCGATATACACCGATGCTGCCGTACAAACAAGGCAGGGAGACGCCATTCTGGCCTGGTGGGGCGATGGTGAGTACGTACCCTATTACGCCGACGGCATGCGCCTCTTCTTCACTCCTGGCGGCGATAATGTCTATGGTCAGTGGGATATGCACGAGACACTGCCGCTGAACTACTGGCACTACTACTACGACGGCAGCACTGGAACCATGTATCCCTCATGCGCCGGGTTATCGGCGAAGTATGTCACTACCATCGAGATACATTCGGTCCCTGAGGCCGACTGGACGCTGGAGCTCGACGGAACCGATATCGGTGGCCTGCACTACGATGTTACCAAGACCTACTTCGAGCAGGCGCTCGCCTGCCAGTTCGGCGCCAACCACAAGGTATCATACACCGATTCCAAGGGGCGGGTCTGGGAAGGTATGCCGCTCTGGTTCCTGGCCGGGTTTGTTGACGATGGGGACCAGCATTCCGACAATGCCTTCAATGACGACCTGGCCCTGGCCGGATACCAGGTGGTTATCACCGCTGCCGACGGGTATTCGGTAACCATCGACAGCACGAGCATCATCCGGAGTAGTGACTACATCATCGCCAACTCGCTGAACGGGGCCCATATACCGGACAGCGACAGCAACTGGCCGCTCCGCCTGGTCGGCCCGGCCGTCAGCGGTTCGCTGTCGATTTCCCAGATTGCAAGCATCGAGTTGCTCGGTTATCCCGAACCGATTACGGTCGGCATCGACAACATGTTTATCAACTTTACCTGGCTGAGACCACACCGGGATGACACGATATTGATTGACGGCAGCTTGAGCCTACCGGAGGGTGCTGAATATGACCTTGATGTTGACGATGTAAGTGTCAGCATCGACGGCGTGGAGGTCACCGTGCCTGCCGGCTCCTTCAAACAGTTGGGTCGCAAGGAAAGGTACACCTACACGTCAAGAGGCTACGCCAGCCCCAAGGTTATCATGACGCTCAACTTCGAGAAGGGTGAGTGGGGCCTCTCGGTGCGTGACATAGATGCCAGTGCCATCGATAGCTACGACGGCGTTACCGTCCAGCTGGCTATCGGCGAAATGGTCGGTGAGACAACCATCAGTATGCGCATCGACAGCCTCTCCTATAACGGCGACTAGAGCAATAGATATAGTATAGCCTGGTTCTACCCCTTAGGGTGTGGCTAAAAACCACCCCCGAGGGGTAAGCCCCCGGAATCAGGAACCGGGCGATGTTTGAAGAGTATTGGAAGAGGATTAACAAACAAATCGAGTGAATACCGGAGGAGATTATGAAGCGGATTTTTAAACAGGCATCAGTACTCTTGAGTATCGTGTTGTTTTCGGTAGCATTACTGAACTGTGCTTCTCCGGTATTCGCTGCCGGTCCGACGACGTCGGTAACCATTACCAAATATGATCCCTATGGAAATGTTATTGCGCAGGAAACCGTTGATTATGAGTATATGGAATGTAATCTGCCGGTCTACGGCGATGGCATTACGCATTATTACCACCAGGGCCCGACCTTTGATTCTGCTGACCTCTGGGATCCCGGCGAAATGGTAAACGTCGACAGCCGTGATTATGGAGCGGCTATGGGAACGGACGTCAAAGACCTGTGTGAGATCGTCGGAGGAGCTTCTTCAGGTGATACGATTAGAGTCAGGGCGGCCGATAACTTTGCCAAGTGGTTTGACTACGAAGACGTTTATTCTCCGGAACCAGAGCAGGGTAGAATGGTCGTCTGCTGGTATAACGAGAGCTTCGGCGGCTACGTGCCGGACTATAGTACCGGTATGCGCCTTATCTTTTTTAGCGAAACTCTCACTCCCGATGGCAAATATGTCTTCGGTAACTGGGATATGCATGAGACGCTGCCCGCCTCCCGCTGGCATTACTATTATGACGGTAATTTCTGGCCTTCCTCGAGCGGCCTGTCCGTGCAGACAGTTTCTAATATCGATATATTCCAGCCCGGCCTTGTTTCCTGTAATGCACTTGGCGAAGCAGATGAAGATTTTTATCCGGGCGAAACGGTCTACGTAAAGGCGAGGGGACTGGCTGCTGAAACCGATTACAGTATCTGGATCCAGGATAGGGAGATTATCAATAACGATAATTTAAGCTCCGCCGGCGATCCGTCGGCCGGGCAGGAAATGGTGAGGACCGATGGTAATGGTGATTTCGGTCCTGTGGCTGTCTGGGTTATCGATACTGCGGCAACATCCGCTGATTATGATATCGTTGCCGATAACCAGGCGCAGGGTGAACCGGCTAAATATGAGTCCGGTTGCGATGAGATTGACAATCCCGGATGGAAAGGCTTTGCAGTGGTAGCTGGATCTGTACCGCCTGCGGCCGATTTTTCAGCCGATGTGATATCAGGGGTCGTACCGCTTAGCGTAAATTTCAGCGATCAATCGAGCGGGCAGCCGGCCTCCTGGGCATGGGATTTCGATAACGATGGAGATGTGGATTCCAGTATGCGTAATCCGTCCTATACCTATACCGAGCCCGGCACCTATACCGTGAAGCTGGTTGTCTCCAATGCGGCCGGCAGCGATGAGGAAGTCAGGACTGATTATATTGCTGTTATGCCTGCCGTACCTCCGACTGCTGCGTTCTCCAACGATGTGATATCGGGAGCTGCGCCGCTTACAGTTAGCTTTACCGATCAATCGAGCGGGCAACCGACTTCCTGGGCATGGGATTTCGATAACGATGGCAATGTTGATTCCAACCTGCGTAGTCCATCCTATACTTATACCGAGCCCGGTGTCTATACCGTTAAGCTGACCGTTTCCAACGCGGCCGGCAGTGATGAGGAAGTGAAAGAGAACCATATTTCGGTTTCGGAACCGGAACTAACGCTGCTCTGGGGGCCATATCTCACTAATACGACGACTTCAGAGACGATTATTAATCTGAAGACCAGCCTACCCACCAATGCCACCGTGGAATACGCCGCCGAGACTGATTACGTCGCTACCGGTAGTTATGACTGTAGTTGCAGCGACGGTCTGTATACCGATCTGCACCATATTCCGCTCACGGGACTGGAACCGGGTACAGCGTATCGCTACCGGGTAATCTATGGTGCGGAATCGACCGAAGACTATGTGTTCCGGACCTTCCCATCATCCGGCCCTATCACATTTGCGGTCTATAGTGATTCCCAGGATCAGTTACCCCTCTTCAGCCAGGCGGAGAGGCATAAACTGGTTGCCGATCGAATTGCAGAGGAGTCCGATGTGCTTTTCGTACTCCATGCCGGCGACCTGGTCAATGACGGCAACAGTCTAGCGGACTGGAACCGCTATTTCGATGCCGCCCGGCTGATGATGTCCGGCACCACGGTTTATCCGGCCCTCGGCAACCATGAAAACGACAGCCTCATTTACTATGAAGCCTTCGGCCTGCCGTCGTACTACTCGTTCGATTGCGGCGACGCTCATTTTTCGGTTCTGGACAGCAATGACCTGAGTGCAGTGACCTCTCAGGCTCAATGGCTGGAAGACGACCTCGCTACCTCCGGGCTGTGGAAATTCGCCTCTTTCCACCATCCGATGTATACCTCTGAGGCCGAGCACTTCGGCGGCTGGGTCGAGGTATTTACTGAGTGGTATGATTTATTCAATTCCTATGCTATCGATGCCGTGTGGAACGGCCATATACATGCCTACGAGCGGTTTATTGACAATGATATTCCCTACTGTGTCATCGGTACCGGCGGCGGACCGCTCTATGTTCTGGGCGAAGCCAGGTACGACGGCTACCAGAATAGCCTGGAGCATAGCCTGGCCTACGCCCGGGTAACCGTCGATCCGGATGATGATATTGCGACGGTCCAGATTATACGGGTTGCCGATATTGCTCCGGATAATAGCCAGGTTACCACGCTTTACCCACCCGGTACGGTATTTGAGACTTTTGTTCTGGCCCATCCTCCGGCAGTAGATGCCGGCCCCGATGCCTCGGTTCTATCCGGTGAGGTCTTCAGCCTCAGTGCCGGATTCAACGATCCCGGGGTTAACGATAGTCCCTGGATATATACCATCGATTGGGGTGATGGTTCTCCATCGACCACCGGCACCAGTGATATTCAAGGCAGCGGCGTTATTGAAGTATTTCATCAGTTCTCCGTACCAGGCACATATGATGTTCTGGTAACGGTAAGCGATAATGACGGCGCGACAGGCAGGGATACCCTTTGCGTTGAGGTGGGGCCGTTTTCCTTCACGATTGACCGTATGATGATTAACTTTACCTGGTTGAGACCCCATACTCAGGATACTATTGCTGCCAGCGGCAGCTTCCATCTGCCCGAGGGGGCTGTCTATGACCTTAACGAAGACGATGTCTGTATCGAAATCGACGGCGTGAGTATAGTGATACCGGCGGGTTCATTCAAGAAACTCGGCCGGTGGGAGAATTACACCTACAGCTCGTCGTGGCGAGGCGGCCCTAAGGTTACGATGAGGCTCGATTTCATGAGGGGAGACTGGAGTATTAATGTCAGGGATATCGATGCCGGTGCGGTTGATAATAGCGACGGCGTCGACGTTAGACTGCGTATCGGTTCCCTGACCGGAGCACAGCATATCGAGATGCGTGTCGATAGCCTGTCAAGCGGATAGGTTTAACACGGATAGAACAACTTAAATGATATCGGAGAAATGGCGATAAGAAACCGAATAGTTGGCCCGGGGCTCTAAGGAGGTAACAGATGGGAAAAATTATGCAGAAGATACCGATACTGGCAATAGGCTCGGTGATTACATTGGCATCGACTTTGCTGATGCCCGCTGCTCCGGTGCTGGCGGCTGATCCTACAACCTCGGTAACGATTACCAGGTACGATACCGATGGCGTTACCGTCCTTGACCAGGAGACCGTTGACTATGAGTGGATGGAGGCTAATCTTCCCGTGCTCGGCAACGGTATCACTCATTACTATCATCAGGGCCCTACTTTCGATACCGATAATATGTGGGACCCCGATGAAGAGGTGAACTGGGAATCACGGGACTACGGCGCTGTAATCGGTACCGATATTAAGGATCTCTGCGACCTGGTCGGCGGGGCTTCGAGCGGTGATGTGATCCAGATCTCCTCTCCCGACGGGTTCAACAAGAAATTTGACTATGAGGATGTCTATGATCCCGAACCGGAGCAGGGCAAAATGGTTCTTACCTGGTATACTGAAAACGGTGTGGAGACCGGCGACGGCTATGTACCGGATTATTCCACCGGCATGCGTCTTGTTTTCTTCGCCGAGACGAAAAACGGTGATGGAGAATATGTTTTCGGGAACTGGGACATGCACGAGACCCTGGCCGAGGAGCGCTGGCATTACTACTATGACGGTACTATGTGGCCTTCCTCAAGCGGGCTTTCCGTGAAATGGGTAAGCGATATCAAAATATACACCAGCGTAAGCGAGGAAAGGGCCAGTGATTCCCTGACCGCTACGGCCTACGTGTATTTGAATTCTATCGGCATATCCCTTAATCGGGATGCTATAGACTTCGGCGAGATCAGACCCGGAGAGAGTTCGGATATTGAAACCGTCGTCATCACCAATACCGGGAACATCGATGTTTATGTGACCCTGGAAGTCCTGGGGGATGATGATACGGCGCAAAGCTTCTACGAGCAATCCCTCTATATCGATGATACCATTTACGATATTGAGAATATTATCGTCAGCATACTGGTTGAGGATTCGGAGGATGTTGATACCCAGCTTAAGGTCCCGTCAACATGGAATGAAGCAGGCGGAGAACAGGAAGCGACCTTTATCTTCTGGGCGGAAGCCTCCAGCCAGAGTTAACCCGTAAAGAAAGGCGATTACGACTCAGGTCTATGAGTAAGATACTAATTCGTGACGGTTATCACGCCTTGACAATAATAGCGATCGGTATAGCCGTTATTATGCTGCTGTTGCTGACACCACCGGCGCAATATGCAGCGGCGTTAGAGACGATGCCATATCAGGGAGACTGTACCGATGGCCCCGGCGAAGCGGTCATGGTACCACCGTCCGATAGCGGGAACCATTCTGTCACATCGGGTATTGCTATCTCCATCGAGCGGGATAATGTCGACTACGGCAATGTCATGCCCGGAGAATCTTCGCTTGAGGAAATCGTCGTTATCGCTAATTCCGGGCCCCAGGATGTCAATATCACGCTTGAGATTGAAGCGGAGGCACTGGCTCGGGATTTCTACGAGAAGTCCCTGTATATCGACGGCGGTGTTTACAACCCGGAGCAGGCACTCTGTGTTGTTAACTCCGGTGATGAGGAAGAGGTTATAACCCAGCTACGGGTGCCTCAGGACTGGGCCGGGTTGGGGATGATGCAGGCAACCTTTATATTCTGGGCAGAAGCTGTTCAGTAAGAGTGCAGTTTAGTAAGGAATTATTGTAGATGAGGAAACAGATGGTAGCTTTAGCCATGGTTACGGCGGTACTAGCCGGGCTTGCTCCCGGCTTCGCTCATGCCGGTGATACTTTTACGGTTGCACCCACCAAGCTGGATATTGAAGTTCCTGAAAACGGGAGCGGCAACGCCTATATCTACATAACCTCCGAGTTTGACGGCGAGCTATTTGTGGACACGGAGGGTATTCCTTTTCGTATCGAGCCGGATAAGATTAGGATTACCAGTACGGACCTGAACCGGAGGGTGGAGCTTTCGGTTTATGGCGACCCTTCTCTGGAAAACGGCGTGTACTCCGGAAAGGTGACCTTTCTGGCATACAAGAGTGATACTGTCGCCTACGGAGTAAAATTAGAGGCTAATGTCACACAGGTGGGCCGCCCGCATAGCTTGTTGGACAAAATGATGCGGGGACACAAGGCCCTCGTTTTCATTATCGTGGGGTCATTGGCTGCCGCTGTGGGCATACCCCTGGGTCTTCGCATGCGCCGGAGAAAGGAACTCGGTAGAAAAAATACGGATTTGGAGTAGTTGTAAATGTGCAAAAGGTTCGGTCTTGCAGCAACTCTGGCGATGATCTTAGCAGTAACGGCTGCCTTGCTGCCGGCAAACTCGCTACTGGCGGCGGAACCAACCACAACGCTGCTGCTGATTAAGTACGCTGTTGACGGAGAGGCTGTTGTCGCCTACCAGACGGTTGATTATCAGTGGATGGAGGATAACCTGCCCGTCTGTGGCGATGGGGTTACCCATTATTATCACCAGGGACCGATATTCGAGGGTGATGTTTGGGATGGAGAAGAAGTGAATAACCTTAAGGATAAGGGAGCGGTAATGGGTACCGACGTCCGTGACCTCTGCGAGTTGATAGGCGGTATGTCTCCCGGCGAGGAGATAAAATTAAGTGCTGCCGATGGTTGGCATACCGAATTTGGCTATGCCAACATCTACGAACCGCTGGGCCGTCAGGGGCCCATCGTACTCTGCTGGTATAACGGAGAGGATGCTCTATCTGGAGAGCGTTACGGTGAGGGATATCCCGGCAAGTCGGGATATCATACTGCCATGCAGATGGTATTTATGGCCGGAACAACAAATCCCGAGGGAAAGTATGTATTCGGCAACGAGGATATGCGCATCTGCCTGTCCGAGGAGAAGTACCAGCATTTCTACGAAGGCCTGCCCAGCACCAATGGTCTTTCCGGCAAGTGGATAAGCCGGATAGAGATATTCTCCGATGATGCGGTACCGGCAGGTACGGTGACGACACTGGCAGATATCACCGGGTCCGAACCGGGACCGGCAGTATCGGAGAACAACACCGGCGAATCCTCGCGACCTCCCGGCTGGGTGATCGGTTTGATTGCAGCGGTAGGGGCAACCCTGATCGCGGTTACGCTCTACCGAAATCGAAGAAAAGGAGGGGTAGCTACTACCGGTAAATAATGGCTAAGAGATCCAGCAGGTTAACACTGATTATAGTCGGCGCGGCCTGTGTCGCTGCCGCATGTCTCTTTTATTTCCAGCCGTGGCAGCTGACCGCCAGTCAGGAAAACATCGACTGGGAAGTAACCGTGACCGGTAGCCGCGGCGAGCAAAAATCTCTCAGCTATCAGGAGATTGTAGCCATGCCCAGCCGTGAAGCGCAGGGCGGTTATTTTACCACAGTCGGCGTAGTCTACGGTCCTTACTCGGTCAGGGGAGTGGCTGTTGAAGATATCTGCAAGCTGGTCGGCGGAATCACACCATCGGATGCGGTCTATGTCTCCGCTGAAGATGGGTATTCTATGGTATTCGACTACGAGCAGATCAATGGCGACCTCGATACCTATCAGCCGGGCACCATGTCTGTGGTCCCTCATGAAGAGCTGGAGTTATTGCTTATCTTCGAGCAGGATGGAAAACCTCTGACTCACGCCGACGGCAAGCCGCTAAGATTAGCGGTGGTAGGTAATGCCGACCTGCTTACCGAGGGACACTGGTGGGTAAAGTGGGTAGAACGGATAGAAGTTATTAGCCTCGCCGGTCCAGAAAATTAGAGACAGGTTACACCGTTATGCAAAGACTGGTTTTGGTTACAGGATTGCTAAGTCTGGTGCTCTTGGTTACCAGCTTGAATGCCTGTATGCCATTCGGTAACAGTACCCGCCAGATGCGGGTACTGTGTGCCGGTAGTCTAATCGTGCCCTTTAAAGAAATGGAGATTGCTTTCGAGGATAAGTATCCCGGTGTCGATGTTTTGATCGAGGGCCATGGCAGCATTCAGGTAATCAGGCATGTGACCGAACTGTACGAAGAATCCGATGTGATGGTAGTTGCCGACCATGACCTGATTCCGTTACTGATGTACAGCACAAAGATGGAAGGTACTGGCCAGAGCTATGCTGATTGGTATATCAAGTTTGCCACCAATTCCGTGGGTATTGCCTATACCGCGCAGAGTAAATATGCCGATGAAATCAGCACGGAAAACTGGTATGAGATCATCAGCCGTCCCGATGTCAGACTGGGTATCTCAGATCCCCGCCTTGATCCCTGCGGGTATCGTGCCCTGATGATCTGTCAGCTTGCTGAGGATTTCTACGGTAACGATAGAGTTTTAGAAGATGTCATGGGTAATTTCTATTTGCCGATTACCGTTACCGAGACCGACAACTTCCACCGGATTCTAATTCCCGAAATACTAAAACCAGAGAATGAGCGGTTGGTACTCAGAGGCGGTAGTGTCTGGCTGATATCATTATTGGAATCAGGGGATATCGATTATGCCTTCGAGTATGAGAGTGTGGCCAAGCAACACCAGGCTCAATTTCTGCATCTACCGGAGGAGATTAACCTGAGTTCTGAGGAATACGCTGATTTTTACGGTAGTGTTATCTGCCAGCTCGCTTTTCAGCGTTTCGCTTCTGTGAACCCGGAATTCAGGGGACAGCCGATAATCTATGGCGTTACAATCCCCTCTAATGCCCCTAATCCTGATCTCGGAATTGATTTCGTCAGGTTTCTTCTGGAACCGGAAGGACAGAAAATAATGACCTCCAACGATCATCCCACCATATCCCCGGCCATTGCCGATAATCCCGAGAGCCTGCCTTCCGGGATTAAGCAATTACTGCGTTGAAAGGCAGGCTTCTGGCTTACAATGTTACCCTACAGATTACACACAAGCTTAGTTTGTTCACCTGAATGTTGAAGCGGTTTATCTCTATACTCTTGATAGAGCATACCCTTTGTCTGTAGTGTAGTTATACCTACAATTGGACAACCATCCCCGATTATTAAGTAGGCGTGCCAACTCTTATGCTGAAGGGTAGTAATGGTGTATTGTGACTACGTAACCAATATCATTTAACATTCCTCAGTTTGGTTTACTATAGAATTCATCTTCTAGATACGATATATCCTGCCACGAGTATTAGAGAACCCCCTAGTATCATAAGTGGTGTCGGCGTTTGAGATAGAAATATTAACCCAAAAACCACGGCACTAGCAGGTTCGAGATAGGTTAATACTACTGCTTTCTGAGCCTTTATCAAATTCAAACCTTTCAGGTAGAAGGTGACTGCAAAGCCAGTGTTTAAGATACCCAAAATCATAAGGAGTATCAGGGAATGCAGATCGGGAGGAAAATCTATGCCTATTACAAAAGGCAAGAGAAACACTGAGGCTATAGAGTAGGAGTAAAACGCCACAACTTGGTTTGAGAAACTAGACAAAGCCTTCTTCGATAAGATGACGAATCCTGCGTATGCGAGACCAGCGAGTAACCCAAGAACTATTCCCAGTTGATTCTGATCGCCACCAAAACGCAAGCCCTGTTGAAAAGAGATTAGCAATATCCCCCCTACGGAAATAACCAAGGCAATCAGCGTAGATTTCTCCAGCTTTTCTTTAAGTAACAAAGGGATAAGCAAGGTTGCGAATATTGGAGCCGTGTAGTTAAGAAAGACAGCATTGGCGATAGCAATGAGTTTCATCGATTGGAAGAGTAAAGCCCATCCCAGAGTAAGCATTAACCCTAAGCCCAGCATGATGTTCCATGATTTCCAGGACTTGGCAACGGTTATCACTTCTGATCTTTGGGTTATAAGCACTACAGGTAATAGAGTAAGACTCGCAAAAATGACTCGGAAGAAAGTAATGGACTGGGCATCGTAGGCAACCTGGTTTACAATCACCCCATTAGAGCCCCAAATTATAGCTGCTACGGCCACATACAAATACCCGGAGAATCTTGATTTGAATCGCTCCAGCATGACTACCCTGTTCGCATAAACCTCGGAAAAGTCATTCTATATTCTATATCATAATCAGTACTGAGGTCGTCCCTCCTTTGGTTGTATTATCATACCTTTAGCGACGATTGACCCTTTCAGCCGTTTGTTTAATACAATGATGAGCATTTTTTCGGTATGTACTAAATATACACGCAGGGACCATTTGACTTACAAGCCAAATCAGGATATTCGATGCCGGATGTGGAAAAGGTTTTAAACGGGCTGGATTGGCTTCGATATAGAATTCCAAAAGTAAAAACGCCAGGATGAAGTGGGCTACGGTGATTAATGACGCGACTTTGAAAGCCACCCCGTGTTTCGGGCATAATTTACCTTGTATAGCTGTCGCATATCACTGATAACCCCACTTTTTGGGTAAAATTGATTTTCGGTACGGAGATTATTTTGACTGCAAGAGCTGCCAGCCTGGTCAAGAACCACAATTTCGTGTTCATGCTTGCCATGGTGCTTGCCCTGACTTTTGGGCTGGATACACGCTGGACGGAGACACTACTGATGCCGGCCCTGGGTCTAAACATGACCCTTTCTGTACTTGACATTAGCAATCAAGACCTCGCCTCAATGCGCAGGACGCCGCGGCCAGTGCTGCTTTCACTTTTGTTCAACTATGTTGTTTTGGGTGGTGGCATGCTACTTATGGCTAGGTGGTTAATAAAGGATACCCAGATATGGGGAGGGTTCGTTACCCTTGCGGCTATGCCGCCTGGTGTTGCTGCCGTGCCCTTCAGCTATATGCTAGGTGGTAATACAGTATTCTCGCTGCTGGGAACGGCAGGGTTATACCTCGCCTCGCTAGGTATAACACCGGCTCTCATGATTCTGTTGCTTGGTTCGGATTTTGTTAACCCGCTACGTTTACTCACCATACTGGCTCAGTTGATAGTAGTTCCGCTGGCGGTATCACGTTTGCTTATCTATAAGGGCCTTTTCGAACGCATCAAAAGGTGGCGAGATACGGTGGTTACTTGGAGTTACTTTCTGGTAATCTACGTAGTTATCGGTGTCAACCGGGAGGTTTTCTTCGCCCATCACGATATACTGTTTGAGGTTGTTGTCATCGCATTTACCCTTACCTTTGGACTTGCCCATATCATAGATTTCGCTGCTCGCAAGATGAATGTCGAAAGGCCCACGGCGATAAGCTGGGTTATGGTTGCAACCCTGAAGAACGCTGGTCTTGCCAGTGCCGTAGCCATCGCCTTTCTTGGTGAAAAAGCGGCTTTCCCGGCAGGAGTTATTTCGCCTTTCGGTATTTTACAGTTTCTATGGCTGGGTTTCTACTACGGGAAGATACGCAAACGGGAAGGCGTGCAGTGATTCATCACGGGTGAAATAGGGCTTACCTATTGTATCCCCGTGTCTGTTTCAGATTTACTCTTGCCTACGAGCATAAGGGTACCTACATAGCCGTTGACTTAGAGACTAGGGAAATATAGTCTTGATTGAGCTATGGGGGCATGGATACGAACTCCCCAGCAAGAAACTAGAGTGAGATTGGCGATAATATAACCGCTGTTACTAATTAAGATGGTAAATAAAATTGTGTGTTTATACAAAGTTTATTTAGTGCAATTGAGAATAAAAAAGGGGTAGCCGGAAATTTCCGACCACCCCTGGAAATAGAGACGAAAAAAGGTATAGTATCCCTATAGCGGATACTATACCGTTAAAAAAGTATGGCTACCCTCATCAAGAGAGGCCCATTATAAGTTGTTAGACCGCCCCGCTCTCTGAAAAAAGGCAAGGCTAACCCTATATCAAACCGAGCAATTATCGCCTTGCTTTTGTTATCTACCCCCTTAAATAACCATATCAGTAGCCCGCAACCCGCTGGCACTACTGATATTATGGACTAGCCCGACTTATGTCCGTGGGAAAGTCCATAAGCTAATTATAGGGATATCACCAAAAGCAAGTTAAACCTTGCCCTTGAGTGGTAGCTTTTATATTCAGTTGTCCAGAACCTTGCCTAACCCGCACCTCGCTGGCATTAGCCAAAACCCTAGAGAAGGTATTATCCCTTCCACTATATATATTGGTAAATCACCCCGTTTTATGACGCTTCTATAAGCTTTTTTTGAGCCTTTTTTCTTTCGCGCCAGTAGTAGTGTGCTTCACTATCGGTTAGCCGATAGCCCGCATGCTTTTTATAGGCAAGCTTAACAAACCGGTGAGGATAGCCTTCCAGAATAAGACGAGCGTCAAGTCTAGGTATAAAATCGGCGCTATCATCGGCTATCAATTCGCATAACGGTGTGCTATCCCCGTTACCATCCTCTACCAGCCTATCAAGGCTGTCTAACTTGATTGCCTTCGGACATTCTCGGTATAGATTGTACTCTTTACACTTTGCCCGTTGCGCTTTGCTACATCGGCTACAGTCTATCCCGTTAACCCTCTTAAAGTGAACTCTCCAGTATTGCGCCCTCTCATAGCAGGCCACCCGTATCAACCCCGCTTTTGTCAAAGGCCTTCCCATCTGGTCATACTTTACCTTGACTTTGGCCATAACCAGTATCAAGTCGTGAAGGAAGTCCTCTCTATCCTCTGGCTTCACCTTGTGATTAAAGCCACTTGCTACCTTATAGAATAGCGCCCAATCACCCTTTAGCTTGTCATAGCCGTTATGCCCGTTGCCTTGATTGCCATTACCTTGATGGTCATTGTCATCTGTGTTATATTCGAGTGTGTCTAGCATTGTGGTAAATCCCCCTTTGTTAGACTTGCCCTAGCTCTGTTAAGCACTGGCTAGGGCATTTTGTTTAGCCACAAGGCAAGGCTCTGGACTATAGATATTCAGTTGTTAATGTGCTTTACGTTTACAGCTTCATTATTGAACAAAAGAACTTTTGGTTTAATCAGAGGAAGCAATTACATCCTCATCCCCCCGGGGGGAGAGAAACGGTCGTCGCAAAAGCAAAAACATGAAATAACCAGCGGTACCATGAGAAATAGAAACACCTGTGGAAGATGTTCCACAGGTGTTCAGTGATAGAGAGCTATGACATGTACTAGTGAGTTAGTGCTATTTACCCACCGGCACATCATAGTAAAACCGACGTACCCTGCAGATGGAACACCAGGTGGTATGACCACCGCGGCACGGCTTTGGCTCCGGATGATGAGGACAGAGTTCGCCCCCGTAGCGCAGCCGTTCCAGCAGCCGGGGATTATTAAAGAAGGCTAGCGATCCGCAATCAGCGCAGTGGGCCATGTAACCACTTTCTAACTCAAAGAT
>JAQUQE010000019.1 GCA_028716225.1 Dehalococcoidales bacterium
TAGTACGTCTTCGGCACGCGCCCCTCAATCTCCCGAATCCGCCCATGAAGGGATGTCCTGATTCGGTCGATATTGGCCTCGTACATTTTCGTCCAGTCGTTTTCTGCAATAGACTCTTCTATTTTGGTAATCACATCGGAAAGCCAATATGGCTCCCCCGGCTTGACGAGTGCAGCAGCCTCAGCCAATTCCGAGGCATCCGGATTCTCCCCTCGCATCAGTGCAAAGGTAGCGCACTTGAGTGCGCGTCCTACAACTACTGGTATGTCCGCATCTTCCAGGACCGGCACAGCATCGGACGCCCTGTTGAAAACAAACTCCAACCCTTCCTCTCCATGCCTGAACGTGATTTCCCGCAGCTTCTTTTCCTCATTAAACGCAAGAAGCCTGGACTCGAAAGTAGCTATAATATTGAGCTTACCATACTTAGCTATCGCCGCATCATGAATCAAAGTCAAGTCTTGCTCACGGCTCCCATGACACGCTTTCGCTATGGCTGTACCCTGAACAATCGGCATCGTATCCCCTACTTCACTTGCCTCAATTTTAAAAATGTCCTGGCCATTGTGGGTTCCATGTTCTCCACACGTTTTAACACCCTACTTGACGTTTGTATAGTTTTGTTTACGGCTTCATGTAACTTGTCTAGTTTTTTGGATACCTCTCTGCTTTCCATCGGCAATTCGCCCATGGCCATTGCAGCAGCCTCCGGTGGGATTGCCAACTCGGGATACTTTGCCTGAATTGTGGCCGCAACCCTCGCCTGGTCCGACATGGTGCGTTCAACCTCGCTTGCCTTCTGGTTAACCATCGCCGCCGCCTCATCCTTCGACATATGCAACACACGCTCGAGCAGCCAATCTTGTGGGAAATACTCTGAAAGTGTGCTAATCAACCCAGCCTGCGCGTTCATGACCTCAATCTGTTGCAACTCGAAAATACTCGACGGTACGGTCATCCTAGTATCCCACTTGACACTATCGGGATCAATCCCCAGCGCCGCCAGATGCACCCGCGCCACTTGACGTATCCCGTTTCGGTATTCACGCTGTACCCGCATACACGTCCGACCAAACCGCACATCACGTTGAGCTAACCCCTGGGACGCCTCTGCTTCGCCCCCAAAATAGCTTTGCGGAATCTTGATCGCCGTAAACATTTTATCGCGGAAATACTGGACATCTTCCATCGAATTGTGGACAAAAACACCCTGCCCCACAGCAAAATTATGATATTCATCCACTGTTAGATCATACAACCATTCTTCTTTCCCTGTTCTACGAACCGAAACTACTCTATGGTTCATTACAGAAACAGCTCGTCCACGCGGAACCCATCCAGATATATGCCTCTTTGCAAATTCACACCATCCAATACCTGTATCATTCAGAACGCGCTCTATAAGCCCCTGACTATAACCCAATGGATACAAGTCTTTAATTCTTTGAACATTATTATCAATAACAACCGATGCTAATTCTTCAACTGTAACCTTTCGATATCTAAAAGCGCGTCGTAGCCTACGCTCTTCTGAACGATTCCACGCTGTAATTCTATCGCCAGCTCGAATACGAGCGGACTTTGAAACACTGGCATTTCTAAGCATAAGCGACTTCCTGCGATCATCAGTCCAAGCCTCTCTTAATTTTCTACGAACATCCGGTGTACGTTTCGCAGCCGTAGCTGCTGCTTTTACCTTACTAGAATGAAGATAATCGCAAAGACTAAGATGTAGCTTTGAATGATCACTGCGCGTCATTTCAATTAGCACTTCCGGTCTATTATCTAGTTTATTGTCGCCAGCATGATGAATTACAGATCCAGGCTTTGGCAATAACGAACCAGATCGCGATCTATTAACAACTTGATGAGTATACTGAAATTCGTTTGTAAACGGATCGTAAACTTGCTCATATCCATCTAACCTTTCACCATCGTCAATAGATGAGATTTTTCGGTACAAGGGCATCAAGCTATCCCCAACAACAAGGCCATCAGCTCTCGCCCACGTGCCATCTCTCAACATGAAAGGATGATTGTCTGAACACCTTACAACTTCTCCATTATCAAGCTCAATCTCCCAAACTTCTGCTTTTTTTGTACGCCTTGCTGAATGTCCTCTACCGGGAACAATCTCACCTTTTTCGTTCAACGAATAAAGCCATACTGAATCTCCATTGTCAGACAGATCGGAAAGCGTTCTAGACGATCCGTCAAGAAGGGGTATCACAGTGTCCCCAGTTAAGCACTGCCAATCAGGACCGGACAACACATCGACACGAGTCGACTCTTTTCCACCCCGCGTAGGAATCCACAAATCTTCTTCAGGCGAATTAAACGTGAACACGCCAGCATCCAAGGCAAACGTATGCGTTCCGTTTACAGTTAGAGTATACGTATCTTCTTTTTCTTCTAAATACTCGATTGATACAACTTTGTGATTATTGAAAATGGATTTTTTAAATCCTCCTAATCCCCTGTATCCATTTTCTGACAACCGTTGCTTCAACACCCTTGCACTTGCTATAACATCATGGTGAGCATATCTATAATCTTTGTTGATGAAAAGAAGATGATCTCGCATCTCCAGATTCAAACGATCAAGCATTTCTGAAAACGTAATACTTGGATTTGATTCACAAATAGACTTCATCCATTCCCATACAGTTTCATCAAAATCGAGTCTGAATTTGTCTATCAGTCCCAAGCGGTTTCTTGACCACATTTCCCTGGCAGAATCCGACCGTATTCGGTTATCCAACGAATGCTTTTCAGAGTTATTATATTCTATAATATGTCTTCCTGTCCCCAGCCTCTTGTTTCTTTCCGATGTTCTTTTTCTCTGTCTTTCTGTCTTGTTAAATTCAGTCATCGTCCTTGACGCTGCATCTCTTAGCTTTTTATCAAGAACACTGTCAATTTTTCTTAGCTTAGCAATGGCACGCCCGGCTGTCCTGCCGTTTTCTTTGTGTACTTTCTGGTGTTCTTTGGGAGATAAAACATCCAGATTAGATGGACAATTATTTCTTCTATTGAAATCCCTGTGGTGGACAACCTGACCTGGGCAAGCCATGTTTACAGCCTCGCCAACAACACGATGCGTCCACTTCCATTTTCTATCAGATGGATCGTAAACCTTTTCATAACCATTTAGTTTTCCATCTAATTCATCAATTCTTGTAATTTTATCAATATATCGTCTGAAAGGCATCAATGACTCGCCAATTGATAACTCGGCAGCCTTAACCTTTCGTCCGTCTCTAGTTGGGAAACTGTGATCTGGCGTAACTCTTATGCTTTCCCCATTATCAAGTGTTACTCGAACTAAATCAGCATTCAGCCTGGTTTTTCCAGCCCAAGTCACAGGCATAGGAACCAACTTCCCGCCCTTGCCAACACTGCATGAATACACCCATGGTTTTTTCCCAGACTCAAATTCGGCAACAACTTCCGACAGTGGCAAAACCCTTCCGTCAAGCAACGGTATTTTTGTATCACCTGTCAAGCACAGGGGATTATTGCGAAACTCCAACTTGCCAGTCGTAGGATTTACGAGTGTCCGCTTTTTGTACCTCCGCATCGCCTTCTTGACAAGTGCCATTGCCTCATCCGGCGGCAAGTCACCTGTATCCACATAAAAGGCGTAGCGACTCGGGCTGCGAGTCAACTTGTAGACCAGTGCCGTATCTTCGAGCATCGCCAACCGCTTCCAGATCCACCTAGAAGCATCAATGATGGAATTATGGACCACCAAGCCATCGGCTACGAAACAATGTCCAGCATCCGCAACCTGAATATCATAAACCGGTTCTTCTCCATCCCTCTCAATCGAAACGATTTTTTCATATACAAAATCACCGTTTCCAAGCTCTCTGTTTCTGAATGTCAACGTATATGTTGGTCCCGATCTAATTGTCTTCCCTTTGTATTCGGAATTCCTAGGATTTCGCCTCCTAATATTCCCACTGCTCCATCCCAATCCGTCCACTAATGTCTTGATATCCCTAACCAGATCCCTGTTGCACAGCTCTATATGTTCATACCCGGATGCTTCCCACCCATCGGCGTCCATAATCCCGCGCAAAAAAGCTTCCCTAATCTCTCGGGACTGAGAAAACATCCACGATGGAACCCTCTTGTCATGTGCCTTCTCCCCTCTCCATCCTAGAGAGGAAAAAACATGTATCAAATCATTGCTTCCACAATTCACTTGTCTGTAGGCGTTTTCTCCATGACCTCTCACCCTCTGGGGTGATAACCCATAATCGATGAGGCATTGTTCATAAAAAGCGTTTCGTTCTTCTCGCTCCCCAAGAGCAAAACAAACCTGGTGACCAGAAATCCATCCGTCACCAAGCAAAAAACCAAACAATCTTGAAAACTTTTCATCAACAAGATCTGGCAAGCAAAGCCTTCTGTTTCCTGCTTTTACACATATACCATCAAACCACGGCAGCTTCAGCAATCTCAAAAACGCTCGCATTGTGCATAACGGAATGCCGCCAGAACCATTCAAAAGATCTTCCAATGATCCCTTGCTGATACCAACTTCCTTGGCAACTCTTCTGACCCCACAATAGGACGACGCGTATTTTGTCGGCCTTGTCATACTGCGAACTATTGCAGACCCACGACTAGAGAAAGTTACCACCGTTTCGTCAGTAACTTCGTCCAATACAATACCCAAAGGCGGCGGCCCTATAGTCTCTGGACTGTTTGTTACAGCAACAATTTCATCGCCCTTTCCTAGATCCTTTACTTGCACCCAAGAATTAGACGCGCCCCTCTTTGTAAGCAAGGGGTGTTCGCTTGTCAGTCTGATTTCACGATGAGTCGTCTTCAGCCTGAATACAGGTTTTACCCCGCTACAAACCTGATCTAAAACCTTGGTAGACCGCAACATGCCCGCATGTCGCGTATACACAAAATCCCCCTGCCTAACCTCATCAAGACGTTTAGTCCCTGTTGGAGTCCACACCTGTGAATCCCCAACTAGACAGTACCCGTATAATGATCTCACGAACTTAGACTGCAAGCGCCAATGTACTATTTCCCACGGCTCAAAGAAAATCATGCTCTTTTCCTCGAACCGCGCCTTTAGCCCTTCCAGCGTCTCGTAATCCGCTGTATCCAGTCCGAACTGCCCCGTAAGATCCTGGACGTATCCAAGCAGGTCACCCTTCATATTGACCAGCCGCCGCATCGTGGGAACCGGCAAGTAATTAACGCCGACCACACCGTGCTCCGAGACCACAACTTCACCAAAAGCGTTCCCGTACTTACACAGGGTCCGCATCACTACCCATACGTCCTCTTCGACCCTGAGTATTCGATGCAAAAGATCGTCAATTACATCTCGCACAACACGATCTGGCGATTCACCCCAAATGGTTTTGCCCCTAACGGAATCTGGAATAGTTGTATCATCTGCAAAAATGTCTAGGGCTGCCGACAGCTCAGGGTAATCGTCCATATTCTCGTAGTCGGCATAACGCTCAAGCAGATTTTGGTCCATCGACAGCGCGACCGTAAGCATGTTCATCCCGGTCATGCCCGCCGCGTTGTCTACCGCCCCACCCATGGGGTCGTCGAACGAATATCCACGCCCCTTCTTCTCTATCTGTGCAACCTTATCGCGCTTGAAAAACTTGGATATGGACTCGCGAAATCCCATACTATTATTCCCCAATCAAAATCGGCATAAAGTCTTCGGTTGCCCTGTCTTCCTTGGCCATTTTTACAGCTTCCGTATCTACCAATGCAGCCGGTATCTTTTCCATCACCCAAGCATCCTCGTGTGTCGGCTTTTCGACCTTTTCCGATTGCCCGTGTAGCGGCATTCTCTCTCCCGACTTTTTCAGACCTTGCACCACGCCCGCCACCGCATCTGCAACATCTTTACTGCCAGCAACGGGGTGGTCGATCTTTCCAACGAGCCGATCATACTCTAGGGACTTGAACTCTTCAATAAAAGGTTTGTATTTATAAATTTCTATCCGCTCCTCGTAAAAAGCCGACTTCAGCTCATCGTAGGGCTCTGTCGACGTATCCATGGAAATCAACTGCGTATGGATTCCACGCCGCTTGACCTGCTGGTGCATCTCTACACTCTGATACCGGTCCGTGCTGAACCCGATAAACTTGAAACCGTGATCCATGAACATATAGAGCAAAACCCGCAAATCAGGCATATAAATTTGCTCGGCCGGTGGCGGGTTAATCCGCAGCATAAAATCGATAACGTAATATGGAGCCAGATCAGTCTGAATATTTCCATCGGCATCGCGCCTTACGACCTCAACCCATTTGTCAATATGGCCAATGCAAAACCCCGAACTATCGCCCGACACCGAAGTGTCGATATGGCACCACCGCATCGCCTTGGGATTTCTTCGCGGCTTCCATCTCGTCTCGGTATACCCCCCAGCGAGCTTGTGCTCGTAACTGACCGCCAATGTATCCCAGTCAATCTGTCCCGGCCCCCCGGCGACCCACTCCTCTTCGCTGAACGGATGAGATCGCAAAGAATCCGTGCAAACCTGAATCATCTTAGGGCGCTGGACAAACTGCGATATGGCCTGCGTTGAAAAACCAGCGATGTCCCTCAACGCCTCTTCCATGTTCGATTCAAAGTCATCCCGGAACTCAACTGGTATATCCATCACGAACGCATCATTAGCCTCAAGAAATTCATCGGTTATCAAATCATATTCTTTTTCGTTCAGAATCCTGGATTTGGTCGCGGATGTAGAACACAGCACATAAAAGAACTCGCCGCAAAAATTTTCCGCTGGCTTGGCAGTCCATTGAGTATGGTCCCTCACAAAAATATTTGGGTCTTCGAGACCTTCTCGCATTTTCCGCTCCGTAAAAGACTCAATCGTAGCCGCAGAAGACGCAAGAATAACCATCCCCGGAAACCCCCCGCCCGCTTTCTGAAACCTGGATTTGATACGACGCAACAAGCTACGATACATCTTCTCCACGATGTCGAAATGCGCCGCCTTCAATTTTTGGCCGAACGCAGTAGCAATCTGTTGAGCCTTGCGCTTGGGGGGGAAGTTAGTGTTGTGAACCACAATGCCGCCAGCGATAAACGTATTGAATTCTGTACATATAGAATACGTTTGTTCCGGCGGCAAGAACTCCACACTGGTAACAGTCACCAAGTCAAGGCTGTCGGGAAGTTCTGATATATTCAACCATTCGGGCCGGACACCGACAGCTTGACTGTCCTCATCAGGCGTACTCGTATCTTCTGATTCTTCATTGCCTCGTCCACGAAATCCTGAGTCACGAACGGCCCCGCTTGGACGCTCGGAAGCGGCTTGTTGTTCAGAGCCAAAATCATCTGGAAATTGTTCTGAACACAGTGTTTCCACATCGCAAGGAACCGAGCCCTCTCCCTTAGACAATAAAGCGACGATGGATCTTTCCCCTCTATTATAATAACCGATCCGTCCTGCATCGTCACCTTGAAATCCGCAACCGTCATTCGATCCTGTCCGTTTAGTCGATACGACACCCACTCCATCTGATCCTCCCCAACCACACTCGATACCCCTTCCTGTCGGCACAGACTCTCCGCCAATCTCAGTTCGTATTGCGTTCGACACGGAACCAATGCCCCGCATGGTGACTGAACCTGAAATTTGTAGCTCCGCACTCGATCCTTGATTGACCGAACGTTCCCTTGTGAAATCTTCTCCCTCGATTCCTCCGTATGGGGATGCCCCCCTCTCAGCTTGGCAGCCTCGCTCAATTTCTTCCGCTGCTTTTTGGTCATCTTTTTCCCGTACCAAGGGTTGTCTTCCCCCCTCAACACAGGAGGAAGATGAGTAACCCGCCCCTCTTCCCGCGCCTTCTTCGATCTTTCTGATTGTTTTTTCCGCCACTCTGGATCGGAGGTTCTCCGAATAGCAGCTTCCCTCATTTTCCGCCGTGTCTCTTCCGAAAACTTCCGCCCCTTCATCGCTTGCCGCATCTTTTCCCTTGTCTCTTCCGATCTCGGCGGCATTACCTGTTTGGCCCTCGCCTCCCTGAGCTTTTCCTTTGTCTCCTCGGAGTGATGCTTCCCGAAAAACGGATTCGCTTCCCCAATCCGTTCCTTCGCTATTTCCGATAAGATAGCCTTCGTCTCTTCGCTTAACCTTTGACCCTCCCGTGGCATTCAACACCTCCATGACAACGGTGTCTCCAACCACGACATCTTCCGCATAGACGTAGACGAGGCGATCCCCCCTACGCACCAATATCGGATGCTGGCACGAAACCTCCAAAGATGAGGCACCTGCCGTGATCTGCACAATTGGTTGGACGGTCGATTCCTTGATCCTCCACCATCCACTGCGTACCTTTTTCTTGCCATGATCGAGACACACCATCTTGCAGTCTGCGTCCGCTTGACCCATTTCAAGAAGATTTTCGACTGTCTCATGGACCACTTTACCACGTTTTTCTAGGGTTACAACTTGTTTTTTTGTTAAACACTCGTCTAGCGCCGCTGAAAAAACATTAGCTCCTAGTAGTCGCTCCGAACCATAGGAACCAATAGTTATCCGGATATTCCCAGGAAACAGCGTGTAATCCATTTTGATATTCGGCGTGAACTTGGTCATAAAATACGGTGATTCCTTGATCTTATCATCGATGGCTGTCTTCATAATATCCCTGGCCAGTGGCAAGTTTTTAGATATGAGAGGAATCACCATCTCAGAGCCCGAAGATAACCCAAAAATTTTCTGCGGGTTAATCATACAAGATAACTCGTAAATAACCCTAGATATGGCAATGGACATCACATAGGTATTGTGCACGATAACCCCATACGGAGCGAAATTAGCAGTACCAGGAACCGTCAGATCATAAACAGACTCGTAACCCTTTACGTCAAAAACCTCCACCGTATCCCAAAAAACATCTCCCCACCATTTACACCAATCAGGCAAATCATAAGTGGCAGCAAAAGAACGGAACGTTTCATGGCTCATAAATGAGTTACCGGGCGGCCTTGGCCAATAGTCCCGCTTCGGAATAGGACCAATCTCTTTTCTTATCTTTGACAGAATAAATCTATCAATAGGAACAAGGTCTATGTTTGAATTTGCCTTAACACCAGAAAGGCATCGGATAGCCTCTATACACTTGTCTTCCTTGCCAAATATCAAACCAATATTTTTTATGAACGACAAGACATCACCCGAATTCAAAATACTAAGACTCCAAGCGTCAGACCTGCGCCTTTCTCCCTTGTGTGTATATTTCATACTTCGATATCGAACTCTCGACTGTATTCCAAATCTCAACAATAATTGCTGTATATCACAAACAAATTCTTCGCTACCCAAGGCTATACCTATCTCAAACGACTTTACGCTCCTTTTACATACCCACCCATCACAGGCCCATATTCGGTTTAAGAATAAACCTAACTGCCTATCATCAAGGCCATAGAAACGACCCGGAACCCGCTTATCTATTGATTTTTCGTAAAGTCCGTATCTCTTCCTAATCCACCTTACCTCTCGAGGCATAACCATTGTTGCCTGCCCAGCTTTGCCAACATAAGAAACCCCTGGGTTTGATCCGTTTCCAAGTTTTTTAGTAATATTTTCAAATTCAGAAAGGACAACCTCGCATCCATTCGTAAAAACCATCGAAGACCCTGTGCAACCACCGTCAGCCAACATATAGGCAACCCATTTGACCTCATCATCCGACACAGAAAGAGGTGATACTGGATGTGGTAATCTCCTGGCCGTGGCAACCATATCTCCCGCCGAAATCTCTGACGCTGCCTTGTATCCATAAGGGGTCAATACCGGATGATCTAGAGATAAGCCAATCTTCCTTCCGCTTCGTAATTTTAGATTGCCAATTTTCTTTATGCCGCTCCATTGAGCCGAACACTCAGCAGCTCTCATTCCACCATATGCCATATCGTAAGTAGCGCAGCCTATCCCGCTCCCTAAAGACGCCATTTTTTTTGCAGTAGTCCTGATCCCATAAACAGGATCGTAAATTTCAGTATCACCAATTACGCACTTCCCTACGCCGATCCCGCCCGTAAAAAGCGCCTCACGATACGGACGATCAAACAATTCAATAAGATCCCTTTGCAACTCAGGATATATAGTAGAACAACTCTCTCCAAGGTAATACGGATCTTCGATGAACTGCGCCATAGACACCGGCTCATTGTGATAGATATGATCAAGTATTTCGGTCTGTATCAGGGCCGAACCCTGACCAGCTTCCCGCTCCAACGCAAGAACAAGTTCTCGCTCTTCTTCGGTCAAGCCAAACCGTATGTCATCGACACGTTCCGCTGCCTCCAGCCTATGCGTTACCGACCGGCGGCGTCCATTCGTGGCCTTGATGATCATTTTTTGACCGGTGTCACAGGCGTCACGTCAATAGACTCCCCCGCCTCCTCCCTGGCTTTGATGGTCACCAAGTCGTTCACCGCGCGGAGGTAGGCGAGCACGCGCCCACGACTCACGGGGTCTGCCATGGCCTTGGCGGCCTTGTCGCCGTATTTTTCCCTTATCTCCTCGAGCCGCTCCGCCGAAATTGTCAGCGTGCCAAGATTCCGCTGTCCGCTGATTCCAAGATCCATCTTGATCATGTGCATCTGCCGAACGGCTTCCAATATGGATTTTTGGATTTTGTCTACCTGCGGATCAATCAAGCCCGTATCCCGCTCGCGAGCATGGGCAAGATCGAACCTATACAACAGCGCCTCGAACTGATTGTCGAGCCGCTTCAACTCCTCTAGCTTGTCCGTGTACTGCTTCCTGGCCTCTATAACAACATGCGGAGAACGTGTCGTCAACACGTCTCCCGGCAACACCTCTTCCTTTCTATACCGCTTGAGTATTTCTACCAGGGACTTCTTTTTGACATCCTGATACTCCCCGGCTGAAAAAACAAAATCGGCAACAGTCGGTGCCGGATACCCGTAGCTCAACATTTCGTGCACACGTTGAAAACATCTCAGATTTTTCAGGCGAGTAAATTTCTCTACTTCAATGATAGCGCCAGGCATCTTGCAACCCTTCAACTGCAAAGGTAGCGCACTCAAGTGCGCGTCAGCGACAACCGCTCCTCAAAGCAGATTATAGCCTGACTATTTTGTACCCGTCAAAAGGTATTGTTTGATCGCGAACTCGCTGGAAATCAAAAATCCATACCGAAGTCCCGTCGAGCGGTCTCGCAAGGCAGCAACCCATTTCTTCCACAGCGCCGAACGAGGCTCTACAAGCCACGCTCCGCCCTCTGCTCCCCATTCGGGGTCGTCAACATCTTCGCACAAAAATCGAACGACATAGGGATTCCAGCTCGTGTGCCCTGCGGTCTTGTGCGCGTCCACCCATCCGTAGGAAACGCCGTGACGCACCATACTGTCCCTAAGCATGTCCGCAAACCCACCGTCCGTCGCCGGTCCCAGCTTCTTTACCGTAGAATCTCGCACATCGTTCTCGGCTGCCAGGCAAGCGAACAACCCCACGCACACATCCGGGGATGAATGGGCTGCTATTACACCTGCCAGATCGTCCACCGTTTTTCGAGTGAATCCAAACTGAATACCGTCCGGCCAGCCGTGACCGAAGAAAGCTATCACGTCCCACAGTTCTCGCTTCGATATTTCGTCGATGACTACCTTGCGCCGTTCCGGGGCCGTCAACCCTTTACAGTCGACGCCGATGCAATAGCTGGATGGAATATCATGAAACCTGGCAAACGCTCGAGCTTCCGGTATGAACGCCCCCGTAGCGTCTCTCTTGCCCTTCGTATCAGTTGAAGAATAAAAAACCAAACCTTGCATTTGCACCTCCAGCTTAAACAACCCGGTGTCGAGACCATCTCGTCGCAGCGGGCCACCGGGCCAACCCTATTATATCGGAGCACATTGGGGAAACACAAGCAGCACTCCGTTGCCACGCTACTACCATCCGAATACTCCCCCGGCAAACCTCATGATAATCAAAGCCCCAAAGACCAAGCCGAGCAAGATATACCACGCCGGATGAGCGCCTGAAAAACGAGCTATGAGATTGTCGAACGGGCTGTTTACCAAGGACGGATTCTCTCGTGAATCCCGTCCAGTATTCTGCGCTGCTTGACGGACAGCTCTTTGCCTCCATCTAAAATTCGCTCTACGCTGTCTACGAATCCATCTTCCCATTGCGTCACCTCTAATCGCTTCTCTTGTAGGCAAAACGGACTTGAACCCGTGAACCATTGGTTAACACGAGATGCCGCCTTCTTGCTTCATCAAGGACTGCCCCCGCGCCCTTAGGCGCGGAAGTCTAACACCCTCTCCACAAGCATTTTTAGTCTCCCAATGCCCTTGGGCGACTTTCAAAATATTCCTCGCAGCGTTGATGTCCCGATCATGAACCACTCCACAATCCTTGCAACACCACGTCCTGTCTGACAATGTCAGATTCTCGTTCCTGAAACCACAAACCGAACACTGCTTCGATGAAGGAAAAAACCTGCCTACGATCTCTACACGTGATCCCGATAACAAAGACTTGTATACCAGTTGTCGCTTTATTTCGCAAAACGAGGCGTCCGAGATCGACTTCGCCAACTTATGATTCTTCATCATCCCAGCGATGTTCAAATCCTCAATACCAATCAATAAGAAATTCTCTACCAGATACGATGTCAACTTGTGGATGTAATCCCGACGGATATTCCTAATTCTGAAATGAAGCCTCGATAATATACCCTTCGCCTTTAACCGATTCTTAGATCCCTTCTGCTCCCTCGATAACTGCCTCTGTAACCGCTTCAACTTTCGCTCGTAATACCGCAGAACTTTCGGATTGCTGAATTTTTGACCATCGCTCAAGACAACAAGATCCTTAACCCCTAAATCTACCCCTACACTTGCTTGGCTCTCACAAGCATGAGGATAAACATAGGTATCGTCTACTTCGACCTGTATCGATGCAAAAAATCTCCCCGCCGTTCTCGATATTACCACTGACAATAGCTTCCCAGGAAATCTAAGCCCCTGAGACATTCGTATCCATCCAATATTCGGAAGCTTGATATGATTTCCGGATACCGTAAAACACCCCACCCCTGTATAGAAACTATCCCTGCATACTCCACGTTTCTTGAACTTCGGAAACCTCGAAGTCTTCTTGAAAAATCTCTGAAATGCTTCCGCCAAATTATACAAAGACTTCTGTACCACCCACTTGCTCACACCATACATCCAAGGATATTGCTCTCTCTTGATCGAATTCAAAAGCTTCGACAAATCATACCCGGAGGGAACCTTTTCCTTATCAGCTAAAGATTTCTTACAAATCTGAAGTGCCCAATTGTATGCAAACCTCGCTACCCCAAAGCACATCACAAAGTACGTGATCGCTTTATTGTTGGGATAGATCTCGATCTTATGGGCTAATATTCTCTTCATTTGTTAACCAATATTATACCGTTTCAAGTCCTTATTAGCTACCGCGATGCGGATGCCATCGACCCACTTTTTATCAACCTTGCTCACTACGTTTTCCTCCATCACAGCCCCTCAGGGATTTTCGTGTTCCACAGCGGGACACCAACACGCTCAAATTCCAACCTGTCCTTGTCGTTCAACAGCGTAAGCATCTGCGTCCCTAGCTTGCCGCACTTCGTACATGTGACCGTCTCCCAATAGATGACATGGCCAGGCTTCCTGCGACTTTCGGCATCGATATAAAATATTGTCCCCACCTGAGAACCCCTGACATGTCGGCACGATCCCATCAATATCCCAATATAGCTGTCACGACAGCTTCCGCCATTTTGCGCTCATCCGCTCTTGTAGGGTGCACTCGCGTCCCTATTTTGGGCGACAGCACATCGACCCTTCCTGGTAATTTCACGGTATCGAGCCATCTGTTAATGGCCCACGCACATTCGTTGTCCGTGTGAATCTTGAACACAAGAATCCGAGTATGCTTTGCCAAATAAAGCATGTCCCCGATATTCGATATGGCCTTGGCTGCCTGACCTGGCCTATCCGAAACGCAATCATTCACGCCCGCATAAATGACAACATGGGTCGGCTTTGGTATCGAATCCAGATCCAGTATTGTACCCATGATATGCTTCACAGTGCCCGTCTGAGCCCCGTTCTTGGCAAAGACCTCCATGATATACGGTCTGCCGCTGGAATCCGTCAGCGCCCCCCGTGCAAACGCAGGATACCGACCAGCCGTGATCGAGTCTCCGAAGAAATATATGACTCTCCGGGGAAGCGACTGAGAAGCCACTGACGCAACAAAAAAAACAGAAAGAAGCAAGACAATGGCTCTCATTCATCCCCTGTACACAGCCAGTCCAACGATACTTTCAGGCTGTTCGCTATTTTGATCAGCGTCTCCAAGCTCGGCCTCGAGATGCCGCTCAATATCTGGTTTATCGCCGAAGGACTCAATCCCGCTTTTTGGGCCATGTCTTTATTCAGCATGTCCCTCTTCCCCAATAGACTCCGGAGTCGAGACTCGATGTGTTTGATAGCTCGCTTTTGCTCGCACTTAGAACTTGGAGCGTAATCCCGCATCACCCGTATTTCCGCGACCTCAATATCGCTTCCGAGCTGTATGACTGTCCGCTTATCATTCACTGCTATTTACCCTCCAAACGATCCAGGCGTTTTGAAAAAGATCGTACTTCGGCTTCTAGGTCTCTGAGCCGGTAGAACATCTGGCTGTCGATAAAAGAAACGAGATTCGTGCACCGCCTGCAGATAAACATGGGTTCGCTGAAAAACAGCCACCCATAACCAGATCCCTCTCCTTCTTCCCGGCATAAAACGCATTGCCCATGTTTTATAGCATTCATATGGTAACCTTAATCACTTAAGCAGATTTGTCAACCCAGTAATACTGAACCGGCAACCCACAGAAGTATCATCAATAAGGCTTGTACGAATTGCCAGATTCCCTCCCATTCCAATATTACAGCCTCAAAGACTATCCCCGCAAAAACAAACACTACAAGAAATGTTTCCATCTCGCTTCTCCAAACTTATCAATAAGTATCTGCCCAGCAATATCTCTCCATAGGCTCCGTTGGTTCCTTGCCACGAGTTTGGTCGTGGCATTTTTTGTCGTGCTCACATCGAGCACAGTAACCATATGGTCCCGGCTTGAACTCGTGGCAAATAGGTCTGAAACGGTATTCGTATTTCCCGTTGCACCAGAACGCCCAAGATTGAGGTTCACAAACGCAACCTTCTGGCGTTTCTAGTGGCTCAAAGCCGGAGCAATGCTCCTCTTCCGTCTTCCCACATTTTTTGCAAATTTTGATCATCTGTCATCCTGTACAGCATTCAACAAAACACGGGCCTCACACCCGCTCGGGCATATTTGGTTGTCTTACCAGTTGCGGGGGCCGGACTCGAACCGGCGACTTCCGGCTTATGGGGCCGGTGTACTACCAACTGCACAACCCCGCAATATGCCGGTCTCTCCCGGCTGTCCGAACCGCACTGCACCATCAAGCCTTGATCCACTGATGCACCGGGCCGACCCCAGCCCACTTACGTATCAGTGTCCCTGGCGATGATTGTATTTCAGTAGCATTCAGTAAAATATAGCTACGTTCGACAGAACGACAAACAACCTCGTCCGATGGCGCTGCCGCCGACACCTCCTGGACCTCGACCTCCTCTATGAAGTCTTCAAGTCCTGTCACTATGGCCGCCGTCATGGCCGCGCCGTCCATGGAGTCAATCATAACCGAATGATCCATGGAATCGGCTGGTGCCGTTCTGGAGTGACAATTGCAGAACACCAGTGCTGCCACAATTGCCATCACCCCGAGAAACAGCATCAAAATCCGCGTCAACTGTTTCATCGAAACCTCCTCTGTTAAAACACGTATTCCGTCCTCAACCCTATACGAATCGCCTTTGGACTTCAAGCTAAATTCGGTGACCCGAATAGACCCATGTACCCTCGGACTGGTCGTCGTGGCGTAACGTACACGGGAACCGGGTCACCTGTAGACTCGTCCGGGCTCGAACCGGCTCGTATCGCGCTACGCGCAATCCATCCGAGAGACGCTTTGCGTCTCCCCAAGTCTGCCGCCCGTATACCACACGGTGCCGGTATGGCCCGTCTTTCCGGGCTGCCAGATAGCTGCCAACTATCATGGAAGCCACTCGGGGATTTTCACCCCGAGTGGCCACGTACCGAATTGCCAGTGACCAACTTGCTCGGTACAACACAGTTGGATTGGCGGTGGACCTGGCGGGAGTCGAACCCGCGTCCTACCATGCTCTCCTGTACCGCTCGTTACATGCTTCTTCCGTTTCTTGTTTCTCCCTCAGATCAACCGTATACGGACAAAGGTATCATAGAGGAAAGCTGGACACTTTTATTGAGCGACAGTACCAGCACACCGCTGTTCTTCCTGTTGAGATTACGCCTCACTACTTACACAGGCACTCAGCAGCTTGACGGCTCAGGCAGCTTCGGCCAGAGCAGGTTCGTTGTCTTCCGCAACTGTGTTCGAACGTCCTTTTTTAACCCGGTGAACATCCAACCCGGAACATGCACGATACAGATCACATGACAGTCGAAAGCCAGCTCAGGCCCCTTTCTTTCTCGGAACAAGACCCATTTGCTTAAATGCGTATTGAACAGCAGTCTTACTACTGCCTATAATCTTAGCAATACGCCTACAACCAAGACCATCCTCATACAATTTCCTCATCAAATCCCAGTCATGAACTCTCCGCTTTCCAAGTGCAGACTTTCCGCTTCTCCAGTGATGCCTGGTATGCTCTCCCTTGGTCATAACTCTTAGGTTCTCTATCCTGTCATCCAGCGGATCTCCGTTTATATGATGAACCTCCTCGCTACTATCTAGCCTCCTACCGAGCTTCTTCTCCATCACAAACCTAGATCTTAAAATGTATCCACGATTATTGGACGCAGGATGATCTGGAACAAAAACACAAACCCTTCCCATAATTTTGCTTTCCTTCATGCCACATCCTTATCAGGCCCTAGATTGTCAAAGAACATGCCCCGGAAACGCCGCCGGGGCTCGGCACTCAGTATGCAACGCCCCTTGTGGGGCAACATTTAAAGATTAACAACCCAACTCTGCTTTGTCAACCCCATTGCCGTACAATTCGGCATGAATCCGAATCGACCACGGGTCATTCGATACAGCAGCCCACCCATGGCAAGAATCGTCTCCACATCGGCAGGGCAAGGCAACAAAATATTTCGCAAAAATATCGAGAGAAAAACCAGACTTCGTACAATAAGACGCTATGAATTCATCTTTTGAGATCGCCTGACTCATATCACCCACAAAACGTCACAAGGGCCGAACCCAAACACCAGGCCAATAAAACCACTGAAATCAAAAACAAAAACTTTATCGCGGCATCAAACTCCATGCTTCACCTCCTGGGTTGTTCACGGAGCCATTATGCCACAATTCCATGTTTTCGTCAGAAAATATCGTGGTCACTGGTCCATCTTATCGTCTCTTCGATAACGAACTGTTCGACATCCTTATGTTTTGCCTGTTTGGGCAACGGAGAGCTGGCCTCCGCAGCGTCAATTTGTCGCTCGATTTCCTCGGCCATATTCTGCACTTCATCGGCGGTACACTTGCCCCGCTTGATGTCCAAAATCAAACTGGCTTCAGCAAGCGGAAACATTAAACCTCCGGTTGAAACAAGCTCTCGCCCTTGCATGAGTATCTGAATAAGATTCGACGCGAACTTCACGTCGTATCCAAACTTTTCCCACATTTTAGAGCGATTCCCGGCCCTCTCAAGCCTCCCCTGAATCGTAGACAGCGCCTTGCTGACCTTGATGCCGCGCTCGAGAAAAATGTCGCCTACTTGGATGTGTTTTCCAGCACCCAAGTCCTTGAACGGATTTGTTCCGCCTATCCGTTCCCCCCGACTTTTGACTACCTCAACGAGTATGTCGCCCCGGTCGCTCGCGGACAGCACTTCCTCTGCGGATTTCAGTCTCTCGTAGTTATCGGGCTTGATCTTCATCTTCTTCATCTGTGACATGGCGTATCCCTTATACCTACGGACGCACCCCAGATGAGGAAACAGAAATTTGGAAAGCCTAAGACGCTTACCATATTCATTACAAAACATGACACTCTCGTCATCGGCGAAAAGGACGTTCAGGATATTGGGATTGTTCTCGAGCGCAAGCCTGCAAAAATCCCGGAATTCCCTGACCTTGTAGTCAACGGCTTCGGCCGTGTTCCTCCCGCTCTCGGCCTTGCTGACCGTGCCGAGATCAATCTCATGACAGCTTTTGAAACCAAAGAGCATTTCGACAGGAGGCATGAATATGCCCTCATAGTCAGTATCGCTATCGGGTGTGCTAGTGCCGAACAAGTGCGATCCGACTCTAACCCTGAGAATTTGATTACTGTACGCTATTTCCCTGAAGTCCATTTGCTCACCGGAATTCCCCTGCCATCAAATCCCACGTTCCCTTGCCGTGGCCGACACAGTGGTAGTTATCTACCCGGTGCCGGACGAGACCGTTAGGCCCGAGCACGGCATTATTGTCGCGCAAAAAATTGGGGGTAATTTCCCTGGCGGCGGGGAAAGCCCTCAGCGTAATCTCCTGGAGCATCCAGGACGGGGTAACCACTTCTTCGTCCTCGTTTTTTATGTACGAACCTTTTACCGCGAACCTGGCCTTCCAGTCTTCCAGACTATTGATTCCCTGAAAAGGATTGACATGGAGACCGAACGTCCACCCGCATGAACTTTTGCCAATATGAATCGACTCAAATTCACGCCCGCAACACGGACACTGCGGCTTCTCGTACCAGAAGTAATTCATACCCATCTACTCACCCGCCTTTTTTCTCAACCTTCTCAGCTCTTCCGGAGTCGGGATGTCCCTCGGATGCGGAACCTCATGTCCCCACAGTGAAGGATGTACCTCCTCGACCTTTTTAATCGCATGTATGTGCGACAGACCGTATTTCTCCGGATCTGGCAGCATGAATCGCAATACATGATCATCGTAATCAAACACTTCCACGATTCGGTACTGATCAAAGACATACCACCCAGGCTTTGTCGGTGCGTTACTCATACCTATATCTTAATGCCCTAATCCGATTTGTCAACCATTTTTTTTCCAGTCCTCTACCTGCAAAAAACCAGCATATAAAAGAGCCATAATCACAGCCTGGACCTGTTCCATAGATACAGATTCAGAAAACCTTATTTTGCGCGTTAGGTTTTCCAGAAAACCGTATTCGACAATCCAACCGTTTGAACCATGATTGCGTCTTATGGTTTTTATCCCCGCCAGCTTCCCTTTTGCTTCCGTCAACTCGGCTTGCAGTCGGTCAGCACGTTTTTGCGTCTCCCTATGGTAATCATCAACAGCACGTACAAGCGCCGCAAAACAACGTGTTTCATCGGAAAACTTCGATACTGGGCCATCCTCTACTTCCTTGACCATGTTCATGGCGTGAATATAGTCATCTACCACTTTGTTCATCGGTGCCTCTGTACGCGCACTTGAGTGCGCTACCTTTGCAGTAAATTATGACCGGTAGGGGTCCAGCCAATTCAGCATCCCCTTGACGTACTCAGCAACCTCTCTCCCCGTTTCTGTCTCGATGTCGATGACGTTGTAATGATCGGCATCGCCCTCGAGCTGTACGTTTATCGCACCGACAATGCTCTCCGGCGCAGCCAACGAAGCCCCGCGTGGATACTCGTTTCGCTGATAGATGCACCGAAAACAAAGACGGCTCCGCCCCCACTCCTCATACCACGGCAACTCCATATGGTGTATGCCGTAAGATCCTACGGTCCCATCTCCAACAGCCCAGCCATGTGGATCGACAAGAACCACTCCAATTTTATGGCCGCGATTCAATATCCGATTGATACGGTCCCAATATTCATGCAGCATCCACCACGTCCGAATAGCACCGAAGGATTTGCCCACGAGAAGGAAGTACACCGTTTCGTCTTTGTACTCTTCAAGGAAATCCACCGATCCCTCTATCTGTCTACTAAAGACAGAGGGCACGCATCGCAGCTTCTCGATCTTGGTTTCGGGAACCTCAGCAAACACAGCCCTTAAAAACTTCCGAAGCTCAAACTCTTTACCACTTACGCCATCGGACAACCCCGATATTGCACTGCAGACTATTTTGGACATCCGGCCTCCATTTTTGTGATTATCTCCGATAGCTGTCTTTTGGCATCGCGAAGTACCACAACCATATTGGCGACATCTTCACCCATGACCGCACGCTTGGCCTTTTGTGCCGACCGGTAATCACCGGGGTCCACGCCGATGTCTTGCATCATGGTTTTAAACAACTCTAGGTTTTCAACTTCTCTTTGCAGCTTCTGATTCTCATCGGCCACTGCCTTGATCTTATCCTTGTATATTTCCGCGTACCTCTTCGAGAGATTCCGGCCATATCTTCGGTTATGCTCTTTTTCCGCAATAAATGATTCAACAAACCTGAGCGTTGCTTGACCACTAGACTGATGCTCGACAAACCTGGATTTGATGCGGACCCTGGACATCAGCAACGCCTTATATAAAGGCTCCAACGTGCCGTCCGGGATGCCCTTCCATTGCGCTTTGACCTTCGTGAACAACCTGCTCCCCGTGGAAGAAACGTAGATTAGCCCACAACTGTCTGGCACCTCCTTCGGGTCAATGACATCCCTGGGGCTACAAAAATAGAACTCGTTACAGTACGGCAAATATATCTGCCACTTGTTGTCGTGTATAAAATCAGACCGATTGACCTTGATTTCATATCCGACCGTAAGAGGCTTAGCCCATGATTTTTTCATCGCCCATGCGTCGATACGGCCATCTACTATAAACGGACCGAATCCTACCCGACATTCAGGGACGAACAGGTCGTCCGAATGCTTGGCCTTAAGAAGACCCAAGATGGTATCAGCGGTAATCACGGTCATTTCAGCGCAAATGTCGCAAGCTCTTTGCGAGCAGCAGCAATCTCATCCTCGGACATTCTCCGGAATCGAATGACGCACACATCTGGATTCGACGACCAAGGGGCATCCCGCATATGAATTTCATTCCATAGATCCCTGAAAGTCTTCCGCGCAAAAACGCCGAATATCTTCTCCACACCCTCTGCCTCGGCATCTTCCTCGGTTATATTGTGCAGCTTCTCGGTCCGCACGCTTACGACCTGAAGCCACAGACGGGACATCCACCGGCACATGTATCTAGCACGTCGTGGCTTCCCTCGCTCCGCGTCCTTTTCGCCCTCGTTCCCATACCAGACTCGGGAATGCTTCGGAACACGCGCTGGATTCCGGCCGTCGTACTGCGTCTCTAAGAAGTATTTTTCCTTGACAACCAACACGTCCCCTGGGCTGTAGGGAGGGGTCTTTCCGCCTATTATACGCCGGGTTACCGACTTCTTCTCGGAGAAGATAGCTTGCACCATATCAGTGCGAAAAGATATAGAATGAGCTTTCATTTTTTTGACCCGTCTTCGAGACCACGCTTGTACCACCGCGCATGAGGCACGGAGACAGTGCCTCCGCATTTTGTACACTTGGCTCGTCTTGGTAACACGGTGTTTTCTTCCTCGATATCCTTAAAGTCATGAGGTTTCTCGCACGCATCCAGCGCCGCCATGTTCGCCTTCACGTCGGCATAGATGGCATCTACCTCGGACTTCTTTATCCCCGTTATTTCGGATAGCCTTCCTTTAAAATCCATTTACCCCTCAATTCAAGTTCCCGTCCTTGACTCGTTTGTCCTTGGTCGCTACCACTACGTTCGCCGCATACTCCCAGGCCAGCATGGACAGCTTCGCCATTTCCATGCTTCGCTGTGCAGCAAGGCGATGCGCCTCGAACGCATCCTTGCCCAATAGGGCCAGCTCGATAACGCACGTTTTGATGCCCTCCGCAATGAAGCACCCGACCAGATTAAACCCATTATCCCCGGTATAAGCGACCGGGACACAATGAACAATGTGCCCCATGCCGTTACGGTTTTCGACGAAAAAAACCCGCTCTTGGTTTTTTATCGCCGTCGTTATTTCCACAGGTGTCATTTATCAACCCCGTATTTCCGGGCCAAGGAATAGCCCGTCTCGCACGCCAACCCGATGAGTCTCGAGTATTCTTCCCGCTTGCTCGGGTTCCCCGAAGAGAAGGGTTCATACCGACCAAGCATCTCCTCCATGTGCTCCTTGGCCAAGTCGGCCCTGACCAGAAAAAGATCGATCAAAAGCTTCTCAATATTTGTTGGTTTCGTAATTGGATTTTCTATGTCTTTATCTGGACTAGCCCCGGACGTATCCGATGAATGCACCACCACTTGACCGTTAAGTATTCGCACAATAGACTCAATTGGATACTCGCAATCATGACGGTTATCATGAATATATAAAACACTTCCCCCTGGTATGTCCTTTATGCGAATTTCAAAACGCTGTTTTTCAGCTTCAGACTTATTCATCGCTCCTCCCATGCTATAGGCATGAAAATGTGGTTGCTTTGCAGTTTCTCAACGACAACAACAGTAACTCCTTTCCCGAGTGTCCGAAATAACCCAAATGCCGTCCAGTCGCACCCCTCGCATGTACAACAATACGGATCACGGGATACCCCATCGCATTTCGGACAACGAAATCCCTTGTCGCCTATTGCAGACATCAAATCGTCAACAGTACTAAAAACCCGGACTTTCCCCTCGTCAATCAAAGGCTGATTGCAATCCTGGTAGTAATTCATATACCAGTAATTGCGCTGCTTCTCCCATGCGTCCAATAAGTCGGCCGCGTCCACCCCCATCTTGTCCGCATAGTACTTGACGCGCTCGATAACCCACTGAAGCTTCCCACGGTAATCATGGTGGCCAGGACTCTTAAGCTCGTCCTTTTCTACCGCCGCCAGCAACGACCGGTATCCGTCACACTCCTCCATGGATCTCATCTCGGCACCTCTCGCCTATCTCCCTATATCTGGACCACTTGATCCGCATCCACGTCCGTGTCTTTCGGGGATTCAAGTTTGTAAGCGCCGCCGCACGCTGGCGCAAACCAAAACTCGAACCCCGGCGTCGGCTCTCCCGTGAACCACTTCCGAAGAGCTTCACTCCTGGTACTTCCAAGATAGCCCTTCAGATACGGATTGGTCGTGCCTTCCGGCACTACAGCGATGTCTCCTATGTTGATAGCTTTCATCGTTCAACCATCCTATACCACCCGCGCCTGTCGCGCTCCAACAGCCCCTCTCTTACCAAGTCCTGACAAACGCGAGACGTTATCGAAGACGCATTGTGGTACTCGAGCCCCAAGGCTTTCTGCCCAAGAACAGTCGGAGAGATCCACTCGTTAGCAAACATCCGGTCCTCATTCATCATGAATTGAAGGATCGCTTGTTTCCTTTCTTCTCGTTTCATTCCGTGCCTCTTTTACATATCCGAACCTGCCCCGATACCGGCCGCAAAAGAACTGCTTCCGGCTCGATCACGTATGCAACCCGAAACACTTGCCCCTGAATCGTAACAGTATCCCCTTCTCCTATTTGGATCTCTACTCTCTTCTTCTTCATATCTTCGGAGACCAATTCATCGACGTATGGCAATATCCTTTCCACAGCCTCCGATAAGCTCCTCGGAACCCAGATAAGCTCTTCACTTGGTCTCATCACCTGGGTAGTCCTCTTCGTCCCCCCAATCATCACAGCAAATACAGTCAACCGGTACACCGAGAATACCGGCCGCTTTTTGCCACTTCCCGGTGGAATAGACACTAGACATTCCACCTTTGCGGTATATACCAGTCGAACACACTCGACTAATCACCGGGACATTCCCCATGGATTCTATTTTGCACACAATGAAATGCCACGTCTCCCGTATGGGGCTGTCAAGCTCTCCCGGTTCAACCGTGACACTGGCTGCGCCCGGTATCGACCGCAGGTATTCGAGATTGTCCAAGTGAAAACTCTGGATCGCATCTTCGATTGTGTCGCCCTCGATCTCGGTAGGCACCGTATTATGCCCGAATGTCACCTTGAATTTCATGGCACCAGCTTTCCGGTATCCGGGTCGAAAACCCGCCGTATCACTTGCCCCAGCGGTGTCACTCCCGTGACCCAATCGCCCAAAAACGGACGACCCTTATCTCGCCGGGACTGCAATGCCCTGAGCATCGCCGCTTCCGCATCACCGGCCCCTTCGACTACCCGGCTCATGGAAACGCGCCGCCCGTCCATCCTGTGCGTCGCGGCTGTAACCGTAACGGGCCATATCATCTTCCGTACCATGGGTTCTCGTTCTCCTTCCTCCTCATGTACAGCAGATATTCCCTCTTCCACGACCCTTGCCAGTCGCAACGACTGCCATACCGGCGATGCAAGGTTTGCATTGTCGGCAGGTTGTCCGTACTGATATCCGTCCAAATGTCGTGCCATACCGCGTCGTAACGTACTCCCTTCGGCGGCCGGTAAGTAAGTGCGTCATCATGAATAATCTCTACCCTGTCCCCATAAACCGACTGAAAAGACGGGGCTACCAGCTTTATGACATCTTCGTTCTTCTCGACCACCGTTATGTGATTTACACATGGCACTCCTGCCCATCGATTCTCCAAGCAACATCGTAAAACACATCCTAATCCCAATCCGTTGATCAAACACTGGTCTTGGGCTTGATCTATCATTACAGAATGATCGCGCCGCTCGTCCAGCGTGTCGCTCATCACAAGCACGCCATTTATCATTAGGCGTGTATAGCTCCCCGCTGGAACGCCCCGGCCGTCGCGAAAAGCCCTGATCTGCCCGAATGATGCGTCTCGCTCGGAGACCTCGAACTTCTCAACCTTAACATTTCCGGACTGCCCTTCTGGAATAAAACTATCAACCTTCCAGTATTCAGCCCAAGACATCTTGCTACCTCCAACTTCAACTTTAACACCCAAATAAGATTTGTCAACCCGAAAACGTCAATCAGAAAACCGCCGCAATGCCGTCCGTATCATGGCCTCGACATACTCGTCCCGGCCCGGCAACCAAGACTCTTCGCCGCCCAACCTCGCCAACTTCTGCAGCTTCCCGTACTTCTCGTTCAGCGTATCCAAGCAAGACTGACACGACATGCGCGGAACACTACCGCCGCCAAATGCTTCCAGTGGTTTCCGCTCCCCGCAAATACAACACTGCTTCTTCCCCTCTCTTACCGGCATCCGCAGAGAATCATTTACCCGATCTTTGAGCCGAGCATACGCCGCCACCGTTCGATCCATAGCCTCGTAAAATCGGTCGAATGATTTACGCTCATCTGATCCGCTCATGCCTCACCTAGCCTCCCTAAACACTTCCTCCGCATTCTCGTCCCTGCCCGCATACGAAACAAAATTGCTCATCTCGTCCGCACGCTGCAAACACGCATCCCCCAATGTATAAACCGCGCCAATAATCATGCGACTCGTACCACCATCAAAATCAACTTCGTACATTATCCACGCCACCACAGGCAGCGTAAAAAATCCGCCAGGACTCTCCGCATCCCTGTATATCGCCCGCTCACCCGTCGTACAAGGCACCAAGCTAATCTCCCTCCACTCCTCACACATCACACCTACCTCCACGCACCTAGCAATACCTGCCCGTTTGTCAACAAAAAATCCACGGCAAAAATTTCACCTAGTAGTTCACGGCGGGGTTTTATGTGATCACCGTTTAATCCGGAGCGTATGGTGATGGCACCTAGGGTCATAGGGAGATGTCCTTAGATGTGAGGTTAGTAGTCACGAGTTTTTTAGCGCGTTTTATACGGATGATCCATGTAGCTGTGTCAGCGGCTTCGTTTGGGAAGTGATCGTTCATGAACTTGGTTTTGGATTTGGGTAGGGAGTCGAAGGTATTTGATACTGTCAAGATTTTCAGCGCGCGTTCTAGGGTATGGTGATCTGTCATGGCAGCAGCTCTTCCGACTGAATCCATTCGTCTGTGTTTTCGGTCGTCCACGCTTGGTTGCTCACCAAGTGACGCATGGTGCGGAAGGATATGTAGATAGATCCGTTCAGCAGCGTTTCGTCTGTTATTATTACCCCATCCAGCGGCACCTTCCTCATTACCACGGAACCTATCACCGACAACCGCCTGGGGAATAGTGTTCCCTTTGCGATCCTCTCGAACTTCATGATTCCTCCTGCCCCATGAGTAGTCTTGCCTGCCGCCTCACATGCTCTTTGACTATCAGCGGCATCGACCCGTCCGGATATACGATATTCAGTGCCGCCATCCTACGGTAGTATTCCCATACGTCGCCGTCCGTTACTCCAGCCAACCTGCCCCAGTACGCCACGTCCAGATTCGTATGGTGCCATACGACATCGAGAGCAGACTGATAGTCGGGCTCCTTCGAGACCCGTCTGGGAACCTTGTGCCATACGGCAAGCATCCGTATCATCGGCGGCGTCAAGACCAACAGAACCGTCTCCGGCACCGGCTCGGATTTCACCATTACCAGCATGTCGTCGTAGACATCGGCGAAATCCTCGTCCTTCTCAATCATTTCGGGACTTTCGTCGACCTGCTTTTCCATGAAGTAGCGATCCTCCTGTGCGAGTAGCGATTAGCTACTTTGGTAGCGGCATATGTGGCAAATGCGCTACTGCAAAGGTAGCGCACTCAAGTGCGCCTATTCCCCTGTTTCGGCGCTTTCCGTCTTCTCTTCTTCCTCGGGCGGATTGACGTATTCCGCACCATAGACCACCTCGTCCTCGCCGTCGTCGCCGACCCGTATCGCAACGATCTTCAGCCCCGTGAACCGCTCCGTGTTCTTGAGCATGTCGTTGATGCTCGTCGTGGTCGTGTTCGTTGCCAGGTACTCTTGGCAGACCATGGTCAAGGCGTGACCCTGCTTGTCGCTGTTTGCCACTTCCATCGCCTTCTTGGTCGCCAACTCGACGATTTCCTTTTGCGCCGGAAACAGGCTCACGCTCCATTTGGCAGCTCGAACCCCCGTATCGTCCGTCTCCGCAGACGCGCTGATACTGCCCCGCTCTTCGCTGTCCGCTTTGAGCATGGCCTCGATTTCCGCTACCGTCTTCCCGGCCAATCGATTCTTCCATTCGGCGGCGTTGTCCGCCGTCACAGCGCCCATGAGCAGCCGAGATTTGGTCCAGCCGAGCCCCCGCAACCACTTCTGGATCGCCGGGGTCATCGTATCGAACCACGATTGCAGCTTGATCAGGTATTGAGCCTTCCTCATGCTGATCTCTACCTCGTGTTCGATGTAGTCGGTCCACGACTCGAATCCCCAGCCTCGATACAGGTCGCTCTTCCAGACGTGTTCCAGAACCGCCCCGAACTGCCAGAAATTCTCGTCCGACTGGGTTCGCAGCTTCAGCACCTCACTGCGAATATCCTCGTGTGCATCCGCTCCCTCGGCCTTCTCGGGAACAACCTCTGTCGACAATTCTTTTCCTTTTTCAGCCATGACTTACCTCTGTTTATTGGCCCTTATTCGAGCCGTCTCTTACAAAAATAGACCACCCTGTAACGACGACCGCCAAAGCACTCCACATGTGCCCCGAAATGCCGTACAGCGGCCCTGGTTTCGCCTTCGTCCCTATCTGGGGCACCTTACCACCCCCCGTCGCCGGAAACCGCTGAATAAGCGCCGCCCGAATCTGGGGGTCTGAAACCGTCTTGCTCTTGCCCGTTTTGGGGTTTTTGTACGTAGCCGCCCCGCACAATGTGATACGCTCATCCAGCCGAGAAACAAGATGCACACACCCACCATGGCACAAATCAGAAGCCTCCTCGAACCGCCCTACCCAGCGCATTGTTTCCAGTGTTGACTTCCCTACAGCCAACCCCATGGGTTCGATGGTCTCGATAAAAACACGATCAACCGACCACCCCCCTGTTTCTGAAACCGCCAGACGACCTCGCAGCATTTGAAGCAATACACGGTTGGCGTATTCCCCGCCACCGTATATAGAGGCAATGCCTCCTCCTATGTCGGGGCCTACGGCGATCATCCCACTTTTTTCAGTTCCCGGATCTATACCGATAATCATTGCTACCTCGGTCTTGTTGCCCGAAAAAAGCCGTTCTTGGCCTTGGCCTTCTCCATGCAGCCTTCACAGCAAAAAGCAAGGACGCGCTCTCGCTTGAAATCCATCGCCGCAATCCATCCGATTGCTGTCGCAACCTCGGTTAAAAAAAAATGCTTGCCAGCTCTGTACGACTGGGATGATATTTCTTTCTTCCTGGTACATGTCCAACATTCGATCATTAAAGGCTCCCCTTCCAAAAGATACTGTGGAGCCGTCAACAAAGTGGCCATTGGCTTCTTGCCAATCCAAGTTTGACTCGCAATCTGCATTACGCCGTTTTGGGCTTTTTCCAAAAACAAAGATCACGAGCAGCACAATACCGGGCCTTGCCCTTGCTCTTCATGGGGCAATCATTGTCGCGCTTGAAGCGTTCGTCAATCCATTTTATCCGCGATTCGGTATCCTGCAGCGCCGGGTTTGCCGCCATCTCTTCCCAGGACTTGCCGCCACGTAGATCGTCGCACGCCTTCACGGCCGCAACGCAATCCTTGGCCTTGGCAATGAGCCGCGATATAATCGCCTCGTCATACGGAATCTCATGCTCCAACAACGAATTCGACAGGCTGCTCTCTCCCTTGAAGATGTAGACAATACGCGCTCTATGGATGCCCGTGGCGAACATCCCAATGTGAACCTGCTCTACATGATGTGCTCGCGGTCCCCCTCCAAGCCCTACCTCGAGTTGATCTCGTGCACTCGACTTTTCCGTTTTCAGCTCCAAAACTTCAGCACCGTCCGGCCAACGGATAATACCGTCGACCTTGACGACCATACGATAATCGGGCATCCGAATCTTAGGCTCCAAATACCGCGCACCCCGCTGAAAATCAAACGCCCCATATCCGCATTCAATAATGCGCTTCTCCCCATCGTTCTTGCTCAGCTCAAACCCAAGCCGTTGAGCTGTCTCCGCTTGGATGTAGGGCTCATTTGATGTCCAGTCGCCCTCGAAACATGTTTTGAAGGTCACCGGCAAGATACTATTCTGGAACAGGTTGTGATACGCCGTTCCCTGCCCCATATTCCACAGGTCTTCGGCACTCCGTATCTGTTGCGCGGAATCGAACAGACTCGCATACGCATAGAGACGAGGACACCACTGTTTTGTTTCCGAAGCATTCAGCCAGAATTCATCTGAAATTTTGCCTTGTGGACAAAGCGTCGGCCGCGAACCGTCGCGAGTCTCGGCCCAATTTTCCAAGATTGCATCCCTCAATCTGGTTGAAATCTTTGATACTTCCGAAGGCCGGTCTTGGGTTACAACATTACCTAACATTCATCCCTCCTCAACAGTCAACATTAGAACTATACTACCTCGAACGCGCTTTGTCAATCAATGTCTTCATCGATGTCGATTTTCTTTGTGGCTCCCGGCGTTGGTCCTTCTTCAAGGTCGCCGCGAGTACCGGCCTGCTTGTCGATCTCGACGATATTGAACGACAGATGAAACATCTTGTCGTTGTCCCTTAATCCGCTGTACATCTGGCGCAGATTCCCAAACCAGTGCTCGCCGTTCTTGTACCCGTCTTTCTCGGCGATCACGGCATCGCGACGAAACTGCCCCGCCGTCCCCGGACGGATGGACGTAATGATCGCCCGCGCAAACGGAATACTGCGCCCCGAGTCGTCCAGGTACTTCGACGTGAGGACCATCTCGTTCCCCACTTGGTGCGGACACTCGTCGTATCTCCGCGCCGCCCCGCTTGCCCGCCCCGCCATCACTTGTTTGGTTTCAAATCGATTCAGTGCAAACATGGTCATCCTTTCTTGGCACGCGCACTCAAGTGCGCCACCTTTGCAGCTCTCGGTCCACCCGAGCAACGGATCAAGGCTATGCCAAGCATGGCAAAATGTCTATCTTCTTTTGAAGCGACGAATCCTGTCCAAAATCAGGCTCCACATGTCCGACAGACCAAATCGCTCGATAACCACGTAGTAGCCTACCAACCCTTCCTTGGTAAGCTTTGCCTTTTTAAAATCTCGCTGATCATTCTCTACCCCTATCGCATTATATATATCCCGAGAGAACTGGCGCTCTATCTCCCTCACAGACCGGCCCTCGTAAATTTTGTGCCACACTACGCATTCCCGTACTATTCGCACTTTCATTGTTTTATTTTGCACCCATCCGGCAATGGACAATCATCAGGAATCGGATATTTCCCTGGCAGCCAGACAATTTTGCAGCTAATTCCTCTTTGGTCATAACCAGAACCCTTTCGCTATCCGTGCAGTTCTCGAACCCTGAAATTGTCAGAAAGATCCTCCCACCTCTCGCCCTTCCGCGATTTCAGGTTGTTTTCTCGCGCATATACGGACCCGTACTGCTTAAAAAACAC